>JBLHHE010000254.1:0-4332 GCA_047616465.1 Alphaproteobacteria bacterium | reverse complement strand
GGCGTTTTGCCGATATGGAGATCTTCGTCGAGATTCTTGAGAATGTCCGCGGCGAAGATGTTTTCGTCATCCAATCGACCTCCTATCCGGCCAACGATAATTTGATGGAATTGCTGGTGACCCTGGATGCGCTGCGGCGCGGCTCGGCACGCCGGGTAACCGCGGTTATTCCGTATTTCGGCTACGCCCGCCAGGATCGCAAAACCGGGCCGCGCACACCGATTTCGGCCAAACTTGTGGCAAATTTGATCACCAATGCCGGCGCCGATCGGGTTCTGACCCTCGATCTGCATGCCGCCCAAATTCAGGGCTTTTTCGATATTCCGGTCGATAATTTGTTCGGCGGACCCTTATTTTCAGAAGATATCAGCAAGAATGTTAAGGGCTCGGAACTGGTGATCGTCTCGCCCGATGTGGGCGGCGTCGTACGCGCCCGCGGGCTCGCCAAGAGACTTGACGTCGACCTGGCGATCATCGATAAGCGCCGCGAACAAGCTGGCGTTTCCGAGGTAATGCACATTATCGGCGATGTCAGCGGTCGCCACTGCATCATGGTTGACGATATCTGCGATAGCGCGGGCACCTTGTGTAATGCCGCGGTGGCTTTAATGAACGACGGCGCCAAATCGGTCGAAGCCTACGTAACCCACGGCGTTTTGTCGGGCGGAGCGGTTGGGCGGGTGGCCGCCTCGCCGTTGGAGCGCCTGGTTATGACGGATTCGATCCAAGCCACCGAAGCAGTGCGTTTGGCAAATAATGTACGCCAACTTACCGTCGCGCCTTTATTGGGCGAGGCAATTAACCGGATCAGCCAGGAGGCTTCGGTATCGAGTTTATTTGATTAAATCCGCGAGGGCTGTTCGACCCCTGTGGATTTCCTGAACCGGCACCAGCACCCTTGGAGGCATAGCCGGATCGACCCATCGACCGACAAAAGCGTAATTGCCGTCGGCCGGAAACGGAGACATAGAGATGACTGAGACAACAACATTTAGCGCTGAAGCGCGCACTCGGGTCGGCAAGGGGGCCGCTCGTGCTGCACGTAGGGCCGGCACCGTTCCCGCTGTCGTCTACGGCGCAAACAAAGACCCATTGCCGGTGACCATCAACCCGATGGCGTTGCGCACTGAAATTCACAAACCTGGTTTTTTCGCGACCCTCTACGACATCGAATGCGACGGCCAGAAGGAACGGGTGCTGTGCCGCGATTTGCAGCTCCACCCGGTAACCGATGTGCCAATACACGCTGACTTTTTGCGGGTCACCGAATCGACTCGGCTCAACGTTGATATCGCGGTGTTGTTCGAGAACGAAGAAGAGAGCCCCGGCCTTAAAAGCGGCGGCGTGCTGAACATCGTGCGCCATTCGGTCGAGGTCATGTGCCGGGCCGGCTCGATTCCAGATTCGATCATCATCGATCTGACCGGCCGCGAGGTTGGCGATAGTATCCACATTTCCGAGGTCAATCTGCCTGCTGGCGTGCGGCCAACCATCGACGATCGTGACTTCACCATCGCCACCATCGCCGCCCCGACCGTCATGACGGCGGCGGAAGAGGCAGAAGAAGCCGGAGAAGGTGTCGAAGGCGAAGAAGGCGCCGAGGGTGTCGAAGGCGGAGAGGCGACCGAAGGCGAAGATAGCGGCGACAGCGAGGACAGTTAGAGGTCCCCGCCACCGGAGTTCTTTGGTATGCGTTTGCTCGTCGGGCTCGGCAATCCCGGGCCAAAATACAGCGACAATCGGCACAATATTGGTTTCATGGCGGCGGACGAGATTGTCCGCCGCTACAATTTGTCGGCGCCACGATCGCGTTTCCAGTCCGATACGTTCGAAGGTACGATCGACGGCGAGAAAGTCCTAGTGCTCAAGCCTACGACGTTTATGAACGAATCCGGCCGGGCGGTCGGCGAAGCGGCGCGGTTTTTCAAAGTGCCGCCCGAGGACATCATTGTCTTTCAGGACGAGATCGATTTGGCCGCCGGCAAAATCCGGGTCAAACGCGGCGGCGGACATGCCGGCCATAACGGCCTGCGTAGCATCCACGCCCATTTGGGATCGCCCGACTATGCGCGTGTTCGACTCGGCGTCGGCCATCCCGGCGACAAGGAGAAGGTGCACAACCACGTGCTCGGCGATTTTTCCAAGCAGGACATGAAATGGGTCGAGCCCGAGCTCGATGCCGTCGCCCAAGCCCTGCCGGCGTTGCTGGCCGGGCGCGATAGCGACTTCATGAGCCAGGTCACCATGGCGGTGCAGAAGGCAACCGGTACCGGGCGCAAACCGTCTAAGAAACAGGCAGATGCCTCACCCGGCGAGCCTCCTCGCCAGGATGCGGCTCCGGCTAAGCCTGCCGCGCCAGCTGAAGAACAGCAAACCTCCCTCGGCGCGGCTCTAAACCGCGCCTTCTCGAAAATTCGCGGTAGTTAGCATGGGTTTTAATTGCGGCATTGTCGGCTTACCCAATGTCGGTAAGTCGACCCTCTTCAACGCTCTCACCGCCACCGTACAGGCGCAAGCCGCAAACTATCCGTTTTGCACTATCGAGCCCAATGCCGGCCGTGTCGCGGTGCCCGATGAGCGTCTCGAGGCAATCGCCGAGCTCGCCAAATCGGCGTCGATCGTGCCGACCTACATGGAGTTCGTCGATATCGCCGGGCTGGTGCGTGGCGCCAGCCAGGGCGAAGGGCTCGGCAACCAGTTCCTCGGCCATATCCGCGAGGTCGATGCGATCTGCCACGTGGTGCGCTGTTTCGAAGAGGGCGACGTTACCCATGTCGAGGGCACGATAGACCCGGTGCGCGATGCCGAAACTGTCGAGACCGAACTTTTACTGGCCGATCTCGAAAGTATGGAAAAGCGTGCCGAGACGGCTGAAAAGCGGGCACGCGGCGGCGATAAAGACGCCAAAAATCAACTCAAAATCATATCACTGGTGCTCGAGGCGCTGCGTAACGGCGATCCGGCCCGCTCGCTCGATATCCCGTCAGACCTACAATCCGATTACCGCAAGCTGCAGTTGCTCACCTCAAAACCGGTTCTGTTCGTGTGCAATGTCGACGAAGAGTCTGCCGCAACCGGCAACGCGCTGTCAGACAAGATGGTCGCCATGGCCGTCGACAAAGGTGCAGAGTGCGTCATTGTGTCTGCGGAAATCGAAGCCGAAGTCGCGCAACTGGGCGATGCCGAGGAACAACGCGAATATCTGTCCGGCCTGGGCCTCACGGAAACCGGTCTGGCCCGCATAATTCGGTCGGGCTACCGGTTGCTCGATCTCATCACGTTTCTAACGGCGGGCCCCAAAGAAGCGCGGGCCTGGACAATCCCCAAGGGCGCGCTGGCGCCGGAAGCGGCCGGAACCATCCATACCGACTTCCAGAAGGGCTTCATTCGGGCCGAAACCATCGGCTATGACGACTACATCAGCTACGGCGGCGAGCAACAAGCCCGCGACGCCGGCAAGCTGCACCAAGAAGGTAAGGACTACGTCATGCAAGACGGCGACGTGGTCTTGTTTCGCTTCAACGTCTAATCGCAGCGTTGCCGCCGTTTACCCGATCCCGCCTGAGCATCCGCAGTCGCCCGGCGGCCAGACATCGCAGTAGCTCCTCCCTAAGGTGCCGATTTGTTGAGTACCACAACGGTTTTCCGATAACATCGCCACACTGACATAGGAACTAGGAAGAGACAGATGATTAAAGCGCTCTTTAGTCCAGCAGCTATCTTCGTAATCCTAGTTTTTGCCGTCGCCACATCTGCCGGCGTACTGCAGGCGCAGGAAGTTCCTCAAACACCGACTGCCACCGATCCTGCATCCAACGGCGACGAACTCAGTGACGAAGAAATTATCGATATATTGGTTAAAGAATCGAACGAACACTTTACGCAATGGAGAAAGAAACGAGGCTTCCGCGTCTCCAAAGAGTGCAGCGATTACAACGGTGTCAAACGACCGACAAGACCGGAAGGCGTCTATTGCGAAGCTGCCGAGATACCTGCGGAACGGATCGAACTGTACCGAGAGAACCAGCGACATCAGAGGTCGACCTTCGTAAACGAGCCGCAGATCAAGTTTTAACCCCCGTTACCGGAAAATTTCTAGATCGACCTTCTCCCTATCCCACCAGCGAGGCATAGGCGCGAAGGGACATCGGCATGAAGGACCGCAAAGGCGAGGCCAAGGAAGCCCGCGCTTGGACGGTGTCCCAGGGCGCGCTGGAGCCAGAAGCGGCCGGAACAATTTAGGTCGCCTCTGCCCGTCCTGTCCCGTTAAGATAGTGCAACCGCGCCGGGCCCATCGCGTTCGACGTCCAACAATAACGAACTGGGAGAGAC
>JBLHHE010000253.1:0-4337 GCA_047616465.1 Alphaproteobacteria bacterium | reverse complement strand
TCGGCGAAGGTGCCCGAGACCGCCTGCCCCATAACGCCATATCCGTAGATCAGGATTTTGTTGAGGGAAGCCGTCATGAGATCACCTTCGTTTAACCGTTGTGGAGAACCGAAAACCCACTCCTAGCTTAGGCCGTACATGGTCTTGCCCGCGACCGGGAAGTCGGCGGTCATGATGTTGCCGTTCAGGGAATCGGTAATGAACAGCGTTTTGTTGTCCGGACCTCCGAAGGCAATATTGGTCATTAACCGGTGGTCGTCGCCGGCGTGGATCAGGTGCGTTGGTAATCCGTTATCGTCGAACCGCCAGATGCCGACACCCAGATGGCACACCAGCAGACCATCTTCGGAATCGGTCTCGATGCCGTCCGGTCCCGCATGACCGCCCGATAGTTGGATCGCCACCCCGGTCTTCGACACGTTGCCGTCGGCCATCAAGGGCAGACGCCAGATTTGCTGGGTCCGCGTGACCGCGACGTAACACTGGTTTTCCTTGAGGTTCAGGGTGATGCCGTTAGGGCTGGGAACATTCACCGCCAGCCGGTCGAGGCTACCGTCGGCGCCCCAGCGAAATACCCGGCCGGTCGGATCGGCGATGCCGGTCTGGCCCTGATCGGTGAAATACAGATCGCCGTTCTTGGCAAAATGCAAATCGTTGGTGCCCTTGAAGCCTTCGCTGAAGACAGAGCCCAGAACCGTCGTAACGGTACCCTTGTCGGGATCGACCTCCATGATGCCGTACTTGTAGCAGGCGACGAAAATACGCCCGTCCTTGCGGATCTTCAGACCGTTGGGCCAGCCGTCATATTCGGCCACCAGCTCGATATCGCCCCCCGGGGGAATGCGGAAAATACGGCCGAACGGAATGTCGGTGAAATACAGATTGCCGGCGCGGTCGAAAGAAGGCCCCTCGAGAAAGCATTCGACTTCGGCGCCCTGGCGGTTCGGATCGGACCAATCCGAGCGGCGGCTATTACGGAACTTGTCGGGCAACGGCTGGAAAACCTTGGCCTCGATTAGCTCGACTTCTTTGAATGGATTGAACATCCGGACTTCCCCCCTGTTTTGATACGATGCGCCAGCGATCACCAAAACCGGCCCGCTGTATTGTTGGCTAACTGAAAACTCTTTATATGTATGGACAAATTATACAATGTACCCAGGCAATACAAACACCCGTTGCGCCAGGCTACAAAACGCCTTACGGAAACATATAACAATAAACCCAGGGGGAGAAAACCGATGTCCAACATGCCGACATCCGACGACTTCAATGACATTCTATTCGAAGTCAAAAACAACGTCGCTTGGATCACCATCAACCGGCCGAAATCGCAGAACGCCTTTCGCGAGCACACGCTCGACGAGCTGATCATCGCCTTCAAATCGACCCGTAACGATCCCTCGATCGTGTGCGCGGTTGTCACCGGCGCCGGCGACACCTCGTTTTCAGCCGGCGGCGATTTCGGCGCCATGATGAAGCTGAACTGGGCCAACGCCTACCATTGGAACGACCGGATGCTGGGCACCGCCATGACCATTCGCGGCTTGCCGATCCCGGTGATCGCCATGGTCAACGGCTGGTGCATGGGCGGCGGCCACGAATTGGCCCTGTGGTGCGACATGGTTATCGCCTCCGATAACGCTATGTTCGGCCAGTCCGGCGCCAAGGTTGGCGCCTGCCCGACCGTCGGCGCGACCCAATACATTCCGCGTATGATCGGCGAACGACTGGCCCGCGAGATGATATTCCTCGCCCGCACCTTTACCGCCGCCGAGGCGGTCGAGATCGGCCTGATCAACAAGGTTGTCCCGCAAGCCCAATTGCGCGAAGAGACCGAAAAATGGTGTGAAACTATAAAAGGCCATAGCGGCCAGACGATCCGCATGACCAAAAAATCCCTCAACCATGAATCCGACGAGCTCTACGCCTCGTGGCAGCACGGCATGGAATTACTGGCCCATGTGTGGGGCAGCGACGAGGCCAATGAGGGCATGGAAGCCTTCCTCGAAAAACGCAAACCCGACTTCATGAAGTTCCGCATGCAAAACAAGGCATCGGTCGATAAATATCTCGACGACTTCAACAACAACCGCAACCAGATGAAAGCGGAATAAGCGTTGATCCTAACACGCCCTTCGAGACGCCGGCTTTCGCCGGCTCCTCAGGACGAGGAATTGTTAGGCGCAAACTAGTAAAGACCTCATCCTGAGGAGGGTCGAAGGCCCGTCTCGAAGGATGAAGCCGAGGAGCCCACCGCCATGACCGACGAAACACAACCCGGCGCCCTCGACGGCCTTCGCGTTATCGACCTGACACGGGTCCTGGCCGGCCCCTTTTGCGCCATGCTGCTGGGCGATATGGGCGCCGACATCATCAAGGTCGAACAACCCGGGCGCGGCGACGACACGCGCGCCTGGGGACCGCCCTTCGTCGGCGAAGAATCCGCTTATTTCCTCGGCGCCAACCGCAACAAGCGCGGCATGACCTTGAACCTGAAGCACGAGGCGGCGCAGGAAATACTCGGCGAAATGTTACGCAGCGCCGACGTGGTCATCGATAATTTCAAGCTCGGCACCATGGCTAAGTTCGGCTTCGACGATACCTGGTACGACACCAACGCACCGCAGATCGTGCGCTGCTCGATCCTCGGCTATGGCTCGACCGGCCCGCGCGCCGGCCTGCCCGGCTACGACTTTTTGCTGCAGGCCGAAAGCGGGCTGATGAACATCACCGGCGAGGCCGATGGCGACCCCATGAAGCTGGGGGTCGCGATTGTCGACCTGTGTACCGGACTGTACGCGCTCTCGACGATCCTGGCTGCCGTCAACGCCCGTCACCGCACCGGCCTCGGCCAGGCCGTCGAGGTGTCGCTCTACGATACCGGCGTGTCGCTACTGGCAAACGTGGCGGCAAATTTTCTGGCGTCGGGTCAAGCTGCCGGCCGGTACGGCAATGGGCATCCCAACATCGTGCCCTACAACGCCTACCCCACCAGCGACGGCATGATCGCGCTGTCCGTCGGCAACGACGCGCAGTTCGCCAATTTCAGCCAAGCGGTCGGCCACGGCGACTGGGCCGAGGACGAACGCTTCACCCGCAACCGCGACCGGGTGAACAATCGCGGTGCGTGCGACGGCATGATTTCCGACCTGTTTCGCAACGACACCACGGCGAATTGGCTGGAGAAGCTTCTGGCCGCCGCCGTATCCTGCGCGCCGATCAACACCGTCGAACAGGCCCTGACCGCCGCCCACACCGTCGCGCGGGGCCTCGTGACCACGGCCCAGCACACGACCGAGGGCGAGATCAAAATCCCCGGCATCCCGTTCCGCTTTTCGCGCGACCCCGCCACCATTCGGCGCGCGCCACCAGTACTAGGTGAACACACCGACGCCGTGCTGGGCGAGTTGGGCAAGTCACCGGAAGACATCGCCGCCCTGCGCGAGGCCGGCGCGATTTAGCTCCCGCGCCCGACAGCTGGCCCCCCGGTGTCGGCAGAGGGTGGCACGTCCGGGACGCGGCGATAGATGATCAGTACCAACACCAGCGCCACGGCCAGCACGCCAAACATTGTGCGGTAGGCAATGGCCGGGCTGCGGCCCAGCGCGTCGACGGGAAACGCATCGAGAATGGCGCCGGTGCCCATCTGCAGCAGAAATACACCGGACCAGGTACACACGTTGATAGCAGTAAAAACGCGGCCACTATACTGGTCGGAGAACAGGCTGCGCGCATGAGCAAAGATCGGCGGGGCCATCGCCGAGGTCAGGGTGAACACCGACAGCAGGATGGTGACGACGAGCACCGACGCGCTTGAATTCACCGCCAGCAAGGCCGTCGCCGCCGCAAACAACAAAAGCCCGCCGGTAACGACGCCGCGGCGGGTATCGAACAACCGGTCGAGCGGTCCATACGTCAAGGCGCTGATTATCCAGGTCACAGAGACAATGAAGATGACGTGACCGCGCCCAACGGTATCGAGGTCGAAGACGTCGTTGAGATAAGGGCCGATCCACAGATTGCGAATGGTCACCAGCGTTCCCACCGAAACCGCCGTCACCGCGGCGAAGGAATAGATCCGGCTGTCGCCAAGTACATGACGCAGGCCGTAAATTATCTCGCGCAAAGATTCCCCACCTGGTGGAGTCGGCGCGTCGGCGGGGCGGTCGCGGACGAAGAAGAACAAAGCGCCGGCGATTCCGAACGCCGCGATACCGACGACGATAAGCGTTGCGCGCCAGCCAAAAGCCTCGGTCGCAGCGGCGAAGGGAGATGCCGAAAGCAGCATGCCTACACCGCCGACGGCAATAGAAATTGCCGTCGCCGTGGCCAAC
>JBLHHE010000252.1:0-4346 GCA_047616465.1 Alphaproteobacteria bacterium | reverse complement strand
GATCAGACTGGCGACGGGTGCGATGCGGCGCTGGGAATAAGCATCGAGCGCCATGCCGCCGACATACCCGACCCGGTCGCCGACCTTGAGCCCGCGCACGCCCGGCCCCACCGCTTCGATCACGCCGGCGGCTTCGTTGCCCATGCCGTTGGGCATCGGCACCTTATAGATTCCGCGCCGCCGGTAGGTGTCGGCGAGATTTAGGCCGATTGCCGTATGGCGCAACAACACTTCGCCCGGGCCCGGATCGGGCACCTCGACGGTTTCCCATTTCAAGACGCTGGGTCCGCCAACCTTGTACATACGAAAGGCCTTGGTCTTCATAAGTTCTCTCCCAATAGAGTAGCCGCCCCGGCGCTAACCGGCGCGTTCGAAAAGCTGAACCAGATTTCCATCCGGATCGCGAAATGTGAGCGCCTTGCCATGGTCGCCCATGTCCCGCTCTTCGATAATTTCGGCGCCGCCCGCCGCTATTTGATCGCGGCTGGCGGCGATATCGTCGACCTCGAATATAATCACCGCACCGGTCGCGCCGGCCGCGCCCTCATCGGGCGAACTAAGCGAGAAATTAACGTCGCCCGCCTTCATCTGCGCCCACTTGCCGCCGTCTTGAAAGGTCAGGGCGAGGCCCAGCGAGTCGCGATAAAAGGCGACCGCGCGATCCATATCGCTGGTGATGTAATAGGCGTTTTGCAGCTTCTTGACGGCCATTTGTTTCCCCCGTTTATGGTGCTTGCCAGTTGATCACGCCGGTTTGCGAAATACCACCGACAGATTGTTGACCGGCATTTCGATCACCCGGTCGAGCAGCAGACCTTCGCTATTCGCCGCGGCTTCCACCTCGTCGAGGTCGCGCACGCCCCATTGGGGATCGCGGGCCTGCAAAGACCGGTCGAAATCCTCGTTGCTCGAGACGGTGTGAACGCCGCCACGGCGATAGGGCCCATACAAATACAACACCCCCTGCGGCGGTAATATCCGGCCGGCGCCCGCCAGCAGGCCGAGGCAGACCTCCCACGGCGTGATGTGGATCATGTTGATGTTGACGATCGCGGTAATGGGTAGCTCCAACGCCGCCGCTTCGACCGGCCAGACCGTGTCAGATGCGTCGAGGGTGACCGGCGGCAATAACCGCGCCGAGGGGGCGCGCTGGAGCCACCCGTCGATGCTGCCGATCAGCGCGCGGTCGAACTCGCTGGGCTGCCAGTGGCGCGGCGCTAATTCGGGCGTGAAGTACGCGGCGTGTTGGCCGGTGCCGCTGGAGACTTCGAGCACGGTTCCCGTCGGCGGCAACACCTCCTGCAACACGCTGAGGATCGCCGTTCGGTTGCGCTCGGCCGCCGGTTCGCTTTTGCTCATTGTCCTTGCGCCTCATGCCGGTCGACGAGATCGCGCAGCCGCACCATGCCCTCGTCTTCAAGATCTTCGCGGCCCAGCGCGGCGACCAGCAAATCGAGATATTCCCGGCACCGCCCCAAATCGCCTTCGGCCCGCGCGATGATCGCCGCGGCTTCGTCTTCCGGCAGGTGGCCGGCGTAATTGCGATGGTCGCGGTTACCGACAAAACAGATCGCCGGCACCATGCCGGCGTCGGTCACCACCGGACACCAGGTGGGGAAATAAACGCCGCTGAACATTTCGCGGTTCCATAGTACGTCGAGATCGCCGTCGCGCGTATCGTCGCGCAGCCGGAAGACTTTTCCCTGGCACAGTGCCGCATCGGGCTCCAACGCCAGACCAAGCCCCGGATTACCCAGCCGGCCCCGCGCCCGGATGGTCCAGAAGCTGAAGCGGCGGGAATAGCCGTGCAGCGTGCCGTTGCGCGCCTCGGCGGGGTCGAACCCGGGACGCCAGATCAGCGACCCGGCGGCAAAAACCCAGATTGCATGGGGATCGGGCGCCTTGGCTAGGAAACCGGTGAGATGGACCCGGCGCGCCTCGTCGGAGATATCGACGGCTTCGGTCGGCGGCGGATTAACGGCGAACTTGGACACGAGGCAAGCGCATTTGACTGTGGTTGGGGACGAGTTCGAGCGCCCCTCCTATAGCCCAGAAAAATTGAGCGGTATAGCGCCACGCCTGCTATCTTGGGCGAAAATCACCCTTTAGAACGAAAGACAGAGAGCGAGAGCATGGCAAACGACAACCTCAAATCCCACACCTTTGGTTGGATCGGCACCGGCAAGATGGGCTACCCCATGGCCGAGCGGCTGATCGCCGCCGGCGTTGACGTGACGGTCTATAACCGCACGGCCGCCAAGGCCGAACCGCTGGGCGTCACCGTCGTCGGCGCGCCGTCCGACTTGGCCGACCGCGACATCGTCTACACCATCGTCACCGACGATACGGCGTTCCTCGAGACCGTGCTCGGCCCCGACGGCGTCTTGTCGGGCGATACGACACCAAAGGTTTTGCTGGACTCGTCGACCGTGTCGCCGGAAGCGTCGGACAAAGTCCGCGCCGCCGCCACGGCCAAGGGCGTCGCCTTTCTGGCCGTGCCGATCAGCGGCAACGGCCATGCCGTCAAGGCCGGAAAATCGACGCTCGGTGTCTCGGGGTCGCGCGAGGCCTATGATCTGGTCGAGCCGTATCTGGCGCAAATCGGCGCCGGCGTCACCTATCTGGGCGAAGGCGACGCTGCCCGTCTGGCCAAGCTGGCCCACAACGTCATGCTCGGCGTGGTCGCGCAATGCCTGGCCGAGATCACCGTATTCGCCGAAAGAGGCGGCGTCTCCCGGCACGCGTTTCTCGACTATCTGAACAAGTCCGTCATGGGCTCGACCTTCACCGCCTATAAAACCCCGGCCTATGTGAACCTCGACTTCACCGCCACCCACACCGCGGTCATGTTGCGTAAGGATATGGAACTCGCGCTGACAGCGGCACGCGCCTTGGGCGTCCCGATGCCGATCTCGAACCACACCCGCGATATTGTGCAAAGCCTGATCGGTCAGGGTCATGCCGATTCAGATTTCGCCGCGCTGATTGAAATTCAGGCAAACGCATCGGGTTACGAAATCAAGCCGGAAAATGTCGACGTGTCGGACGGCCTGCAGGCGGCCGCCGAGTAATGGCTGGGACAGGCGACATGAGCGAGACCAATTCACCCCGGCCCAATTCGCCCGAGGGCCGCGATGTTGCGTCGATCATCCATCCGCTGACCAACCTCAAGACGCATCTGGAGAAAGGTCCGGTCGTCGTCAGCGAGGGCGAAGGCGTATGGGTGACCGACATCCATGGCAAAAAATACATCGAGGGCATGTCGGGTCTGTGGTGCGTCTCGCTGGGGTACGGGCAGGAACGTCTGGTGCAGGCGGCCGCCGAGCAGATGCGCCGCCTGCCCTACTACCATCTGACCAACCATAAGAGCCATTCGCCGGTCATCGATTTGGCTGAGAAACTGCTCGAGATGGCGCCGGTGCCGATGTCGAAAATCTGGTTCGCCAATTCCGGGTCTGAAGGTAACGACAGCGCCGCACGCATCGCCTGGTATTACTGGGCCGCGCGGGGCCAACCCGAACGGCGCAAATTTATCGCCCACCGCCAGGCCTATCACGGCAACACCATCGCCGCGGCCAGCCTGTCGGGCATGCATTACAACCATGCCTCGTTCGGGCTGCCGCTGGACGGTTTTCTGCATGTCACGCCGCCCCATCACTATCGGTTTGCCGAACCCGGCGAGAGCGAGGAAGATTTCGCCACCCGACTGGCGAACGATCTGGACGCGCTGATCCAGGCGGAAGGCCCGGAGACCGTCGCCGCCTTTTTCACCGAGCCGATTATGGGGTCGGGCGGCGTCATCGTGCCGCCGCCGACCTATTACGAAAAAGTGCAGGCGGTGCTGGCCAAGTACGACATCCTGCTGGTCGCCGACGAGGTGATCACCGGGTTCGGGCGCACCGGCAACATGTTCGGCACCACGACCATGGGGCTGCACCCCGATATGATCGTCTGCGCCAAGGGCCTGTCGAGCGCCTATATTCCGATCTCCGCATTGATGGTCAACGCGCGGGTGTTCGACGCCATCGCCGAGGAAAGCGACCGGGTCGGTATCTTCGGCCTGAGCTTCACCTATTCGGGTCATCCGGTGTCGGCCGCCGTCGCCCGCGAGGCGCTGCGCATCTATGAGGACCAAGACATCGTCGGCCATGTGCGGCGCATGACGCCCCACTTCCAGGGCGGCTTGCGCGAATTGCTCGACCATCCGCTGGTCGGCGAAGTGCGCGGCGAAGGCCTGGTCGCCGGGGTCGAGCTGGTGCGCGATAAGGCGACCCACGCGCCCTTCGAGGCGGGCCTGGGCATCGGCCCGTTCTGCAACCAGCGGGCCGAGGAACACGGCCTGATCG
>JBLHHE010000251.1:0-4347 GCA_047616465.1 Alphaproteobacteria bacterium | reverse complement strand
ATCTATAGACTCCCTAAAGCCGTTGCTGTCCGACGCTTCCGAGTTCGGACATATTCCAGAATTTCACGCGAAATTGCACCACCTAAACCCGAGCGGCGCATTGCCCCGAATCATTGCCTTCGGCCACTTAATAGCGCAGAGACTATACGGGGGGGTTTGAGTCGAAACAAGAAAATCATCCATCCAATTTTCGGAAAATAGTAGCATTTACAGCATCTTTTTTTGAATCTTATTTGGATTTCAGCGTGAACTTGCCGGCGACCAGGCGGGATCCGACGCTTCCACCGGCGTAATTATTTCGCGCTCGTTATGGCCTGTAAGATCAACCGAATACAGCCGTGAATTGCGTCCCCGTCCCTTAGCGTCCGACTTGTTCTGTTTGAAGAACATCAGCACGCGCCCATTGGGTGCCCAGGTCGGACTTTCGACCAGGAAACCCTGGGCCAGCAAGCGTTCGCCGCTGCCGTCGGGCTTCATGACACCAATGTGGAAATTGCCGCTTAAGATCTTGGTGAAGGCGATCAGATCGCCGCGCGGCGACCATACCGGCGTGCCATAGCGCCCCCCCGATTTGAAGCTGATCCGGTGCTGATTGCTGCCATCGGCATTCATCACATAAAGCTGTTGGCTGCCGCCACGGTCGGATTCGAACACGACGCGACGACCGTCAGGCGAAAAGCTCGGCGAAGTATCGATCGATGGATGGGTTGTCAGCCGTCGAACTTGGCGGGTGCGTAAATCCATCACATTGATGTCGGAATTTCCGTTCTCGGCCAGGCTCATAATCACCTGATTACCGTCCGGCGAAAATCGCGGCGCGAAGGTCATGCCGGGAAAGTCGCCGAGCACTTCCTGATCGCCGGTATCGATATTGAACAAATAGACCCGTGGTTGATCGTTGAAATAGGCGAGGTAAGTGATTTCCTGTTGGGTCGGTGAAAATCGCGGGGTCAGAACCAACGCACCGCCATCGGAGAGAAATCTGTGATTGGCGCCATCCTGATCCATAATCGACAGTCGTTTAATCCGCCGCTCGGCCGGTCCGGTCTCAGATATATAAACGATCCTTGTATCGAAATAACCGCGCTCGCCGGTGATCCTCTCGTAAACGGCGTCGGCGACAATGTGCGCCACACGGCGCCAGTTGGACGGCGACGTTGTGAGGCTTAAGCCGGTCATTGGCTGTTCGGCGAACACGTCCCAAAGACGGAAATCGGTGCTGAGCTGACCGTCGGCCGTTAGTTTCGCCTCACCGATGATCAAAGCCTGAGCATTCAGCGGTTTCCAATTGACGAAGTTGGGCCGCACCGCCAGGGCTGCCGGCTGCGATAGAAAGGCGCGCTTATCGATCGGCGCGAACAACCCCGAACGCTCCAAATCGGCGGCGACCACAGCCGCAATATCGACCGCCAGTTGTTGCGCCTGCGCGCTTCCGGCGATGAAGTCGGGTACCGCGATCGGCAACGGCTCCACGGTGCCCTGATTAACGTCAATATTCAGCTGTGCCACCGCGACTGTTGGCAACGCCAACGGCGCAATTATCGTCAGCACTGCCGTCGCCCGGCGTAGCAATTTCTCAATATATGATTTCATGACTAACCCAACATCTCCCTCGGATCGAAGTTGAACCTGATTTCTCTCCACAGATCATAGCGCTTCTGCGGTAGACGAAACGGCTGACAGCGCGGATTGAGCACCGCCCGGCGCGCGGCATCGGCGGCGGCTTGGACATAAGTGTTCCGCGCCATCGCCTCGGCATTGATCACCCGCGCATCGCTTACATAACCGCGCTGATCGACGCGGATGAAAATGGTTATTGCCAGATCCTCGGCCCCCGCCGCCCCGACGGGCGGGCTCCAACAGGGCTCGATCTGTTGGCGGATCATCTGCTTGAGGCGCTCGATTTCAGTGATCGAAGCCTGGTCGTTGATCTGCGGTTGCGACGGCGTCGGCTTGCCTTCGTCCTTGGGCGCTGCCGGCTTTTGTGTTTTTGGCGGCGTCTTCTCGGTCGGAAGGTCTTTTAAGATCGAGGCGAAATCGCGCAGCGGCTTCGGCGGTTTGGGCTTTGTCCGGGGTTTCGCCTGCGCCAGGGGCGAAGGTTTCGGCTTGGCTTTCTCCGGCTCCTTCGGCGGTTCCTTCTTCGGCGGCTTTGGCTTCACCACAGGCGGCGGGGGCGGTGCCTCCACCACTTCGGGTTCGGGCGGCGCCTTGGGTGGTGGTGGTGGCGGGGGCGGCGGCGCGGCGGCTTCGGGTTCCGGCTCGGGAGTGGCCGGCGGCGGCGGAGCATTAAGACTGTCGAGGGTCACAAGATCGACCGGGATGATCGTGACTGAAACCGGCGGCTGGGTGAATAATTGTGGCAATCCAAAATGTGCGAACAGCACCACCAACAAGTGGGCGCCGATGGAAGCGAAAATACCGCTGCGCATTTTGGTGAAATCCATCATCCCAACGCCGCGCGCCTCAGCTCACTTGGCGCTTTCGCCGGGCAACGGGGCCTCGGCGATCAGCGCGACTTTGGAAAATCCGGCCTGGGATATCATCCCCATGACTTGTATGACCCGGCCATAATTGATGGCGCGGTCACCGCGTACGAAAATACGAAGATCTGTGTTGGCCTGGGTCACGGCCCGCAGCCGCGCGACCAGCGCTCCGTCTGGAACCGCAGCTTCCTGGATGAAGATATTACCGTCCGCATCGACCGTAATCACCAGCGGGTCCTGGCTTTCATTGAGCGGCTTGAGGGTCGCTTTCGGTAGATCGACCGGCACCCCGATATTCAATAACGGCGCAGCGACCATGAAAATAATCACCAGCACCAACATGACATCGACGAACGGCGCAACATTGATGTCGGTCACCGGCCCGTTATTGGGCCGGCGCAGGTTGGATCTGACGTAGCGGCGCGCCATAGCCTATTTCGCTTCTTCGAGTTGGCGCGACAAGATAGCGGTGAATTCGGCGGCGAACCCGTCGAGCCGTTGGGCGTAACGGTTCATGTCGGTGCTGTACTTGTTGTAGGCGGCAACCGCCGGTATCGCGACGATAAGGCCCATGGCAGTGGTAAACAGCGCTTCCGCCAGGCCCGGTGCGATGACGGCGAGGCTGGTGTCTTTGGCCACCGCAATCGCCTGAAAACTGTTCATGATACCCCACACGGTGCCGAACAGCCCGATGAACGGCGCCGTCGCGCCGGCCGAAGCCAGAAACACCATGTAGCGTTCGATGCGCTCCATCTCGCGGCCCAGTGTCACGTCCATGACCCGTTCGATGCGATCCTGCAGACCGGCGCGTAACGCCACCGTCGTCGATAACCCGCGTTCCGTAGAACGGCGCCACTCGGTCATCGCGGCGGCGAACACCGCCGACATGGGATCGCGCGGCGCGGCGCCATAACTTTCGTAAAGCTCGTCGAGCGACCCGCCCGACCAGAAGCTCTCCTCGAAACGGCGCGCTTCGCGTTCGAGGCGGCGCACGCGCAGCCATTTATCGATAATGATCGTCCACGACCAAAACGACGCAACGAACAGCACCACCATCACCATTTTGATGACGATGTCCGACCGCAGGAACAACGCCCACACCGAAAAATCGGTGACGATGGCGCCCCCTGTTACCGCGACCGTATCAATAATATTCGGTTCCATCCTGAGAAATTGTCCTTATTGCTGAAGAGCTATGCTGGTGTCTTGGTGGCGATCCGTTCCAGGTGACCCCGTGCTAAGTCGCCATAAGCGCCGCAACGGCGCGGCGTATTTCTGCCGGCATCCGCGCCGGCCGCTGGTCCTTATCAATGCACGCCAAGCGAATTTTTAACGCGACGAGTTCGGTTTCAGTTTGGGTTTCTTCCCGGCGCACAACGCGCTGGGTCGCGTGCAGGGTGGCGCCGCCGACCTTGTCGATACGCGTACGAACGGCAATTTCATCGTCGAGGCGGGCCGGTAGCAGATATTCGGCGGCGCAACTACGCACGGCGAAAGCCACACCCGCCTCGGCCATCAACGGGCGATGCTCGATTCCCAGGCAGCGAATCATCTCGGTGCGCGCCCGTTCGGCGAATTTGAGATAATTGGCGTAATACACAATCCCAGCCGCGTCGGTGTCCTCGTAATAGACCCGCAGCGGCAAAACATGCTCGCCATTATCGAACCACCCCCGGGGGCTTTCCCACCGGGATGTTTGCTGGGCTGTTTGTCCGCCATCCGTCACCTTATTTCGACCGTCAGTCGACGCCATCGTCGCCTAAGCCGAAATTATGAGAATCATTTGTGGCAACGTTGTGGCCGTCAATAAGTTCGCCTTGGCTAGAGATGGGAGCCTCCAGGCCGAGATGGCGATACGCCCCGG
>JBLHHE010000250.1:0-4372 GCA_047616465.1 Alphaproteobacteria bacterium | reverse complement strand
CAAAGCCTTAAGTCTAAATATTTAGGCCGCAAACGGCACTTTGTCACGCACATAAGCCTGCACTATCGCCAAGTCGTTGGCGAGGGTATCGCATCTTTCTTCCCGGTCGAACAGATCGGCCAAATGCGCCGGCAATTTGGGCCGAACGCCGGTCGCCTGTTCCACCGCGTCGGGAAATTTTGCCGGATGCGCCGTCGCCAGCACAATACGCTTCGAACCGTCCGCAGTCATTTGCCGTGCCGCCCCGAGGCCCACGGCGGTGTGGGGATCGACCAAAATGCCGTTCTCGGCATGGGCCTGGCGGATTGCCGCCAAGGTGTCGGCATCGACGGTGCGGAAGCCAGAAAACACCGAACCCGCCGCCGCCCGAAGCCGCTTGCCATCCGGCAGGGTACCGGTGTCACGGAACTTCCCAATAGCGTCGGCCACCGCCGCGCCATCCCGGTCGTAGAGATCGAACAACAGGCGCTCGAAATTACTCGATATCTGGATATCCATGCTCGGCGAAAAGGACGGGAGCACCGGCGCAATCGACATGTCGCCGGCCTCAAAAAACCGGGTCAGAATATCGTTCTGGTTCGACGCCACAATCAGTTTGGCGTCGGTTAGTCCCATCTGATGGGCCCCATAACCGGCATATACATTGCCGAAATTGCCGGTCGGCACGACGAACGAGATCGGCGCGTCGGGGGCGCCCAATTTCGCCGCTGCGGTGAAATAGTAGACGATCTGGGCCATTACCCGCGCCCAGTTGATCGAATTCACCGCCGACAGGTTCAGCGCGTCGCGGAATCCCTCATCGTTGAACATGGCTTTGACCAGATCCTGGCAGTCGTCGAAGGTGCCCTCGATGGCGATATTGTGGACGTTCGCCGCCTGCACCGTGGTCATCTGGCGGCGCTGCACGTCCGACACCCGGCCGGCCGGGTGCAGCATGAATATATCGAGATTGTCGCGCCCCCGGCACGCCTCGATCGCCGCCGATCCGGTGTCGCCCGAAGTGGCGCCGACGATGGTGATCCGTTGATCCCGCTTGGCCAGAATATGCTCGAACATGCGGCCCAGGAACTGCAGGGCAAAATCCTTGAACGCCAGGGTCGGGCCGTGGAACAGCTCGAGCAACCAGGTATCGCCGTCGAGCCGGCGCAAGGGCGCCACCGCTGGCTCGTCGAACACCGCGTAGGTCTCGTCGATCAGCGCGCGTAGATCCGCATCATCGATACAAGCTTGATCGATATAGGGGCGCATCACCCGATAGGCGCAGTCGCCATACGCCGCGTCGGCAAATTCGCGGATTTCGTCAGGCGAAACCGGCGACCATTGCTCGGGAATATAGAGGCCGCCGTCGCGGGCAAGCCCGGTCAGCACGACGTCCTCGAAACCGAGTGCCAGCGCCGCGCCTCTGGTACTGATATAGCGCACGTAAAACCGCTCCTCATTGGGCGCGCTAACCTATCCAATGGGCCCCGGCGTCACAACCATTCGCTAAACCCCTCTCCCGGCGGGAGCGGGGTTGGGGTGACATACATATTCTGTGCGGCGCCTCGCCCCCAATCGTCATCCCGGAAGCCGGATTGCCCCAAATCTTTGATTTGGTCAGCAAACCGAGCTATCCGGGATCTAGGATCGCCACCTTAGAGGGCCGCTTGCCTGGATCCCGGATCAAGTCCGGGATGACGAGGCATGCAAAGGACCGGCGTCACATTAGCGACGTCCAGCGGGCGAAATTCCATCCGGGAAACCTGTCACTGTCCCCGTGGGAGCGGGGCCGCTAGGTCAAATACCGCTCGCGCAGATGGTTTTGGAATCCGGCCAGATCGAGGGGTTTGCCGGTGGCGGTCTTCAGCAAATCGTCGCCGGTCACCCGAGATCCTTGGGAATGGACGTGGGTGCGCAGCCACGCCATCAGCGGGGCGAAGTCGCCGGCGGCGATGTTTTCCTCGATATCCGGCGCGTCACTGCGGGCGGCGGCATAGAGCTGGGCGGCGGCGATCGCCCCCATGGTGTAGGTGGGGAAATAGCCGAAATCTCCCGACGGCCAGTGAACGTCCTGCAGACATCCCATTCGGTCGTCGGGCGGCGCGATTCCCAGCAATTCGCCCATGCCGTCGTTCCAGGCCCCGGGCAGGTCGGCCAACGCCAGATCGCCGCTGATCAACGCGCGCTCGAGCCGGTAGCGCAAAATTATATGGGCCGGATAGGTGACCTCGTCGGCGTCGACGCGAATAAAGCCCGGCTCGACGCGTGTGTAGAGGCGGTAGAGATTTTCCACATCCCAGGCCGGGCCGCTGCCATCGAAGGCCTTTTGCATCAGCGGGCCGGCATAGGCCAGGAAGGCGCGCGAGCGGCACACCTGCATTTCGACCAACAGGGACTGGCTTTCATGGATCGCCATGCCCAGGGCGCCGCCGACCGGCTGATAGCGCCACGCCTCCGGCAGGCCAAGCTCGTACATGGCGTGCCCGGTCTCGTGGAGAACCCCCATCAGGGAAGAGGTGAAATCGGCCTCGTCGTAGCGCGTGGTGATGCGAATATCGCCGCTGCTGCCGCCGCAAAACGGATGGTGGCTCACATCGAGGCGGCCGCGGTCGAAATCGAAGCCGACGGCGCGCATCAACTGCCGGCCCAGCGCGCGCTGGGTCTCTATCGGAAACGGCCCTTGCAGCGTCACCGGTTCGGGCCGGCTATTCTGGAAATCGAGGACTTCCTGCAGGAAGCCGGGCAAAAAAGCGGCATGATCGGCAAATATCGCGTCGATGACGTCACTGCGGGCGCCGGGTTCGTAGGTATCGAGCAGCGCGTCGTAAGGCGACAGACCCAGCGCCGCCGACTTCGCCGCCGCAACCTCGCGGGCCAGGGTCAAGACTTCCTGCAAATACGGTAGCAGGCGAAAATAGTCGTTATCGGCCCGCGCGCCGCGCCATTCCAACTCGCACGCGGCGTTGGCGCGGGACTGGGCGTCGACCAGATCGGCCGGCACCGCGGTGGCGTGCAGATAGGTCCGGCGCATCTCGCGCAGATTGGCGGACTGCCAGTCGTCCCCCTCTTCCGCTAGCTCGCCCATCGCCTCAAGCAGATCGCCGATTTCCGGCGCGGTCAGCAGCTCGTGCGCCAACACGCTCAACGTGGCGAGCTGTTCGGCGCGCCCCGGAGCGCTGCCATCGGGCATGGTGGTCGCCTGATCCCAATGGAGAATGCCAAGCGCGTCCTCGATCACACCAATGCGGTGAAACCGCGCCGCCAAATCTTCGCATGCTGAATTAGATGACATCGATCTTCTTAATCCTCTCCGACCCGGCGGCGAACATGAAAAATCACATAGATAACCAGCAGCACCAGGGCAAGGGCGTACCAGGTAATGGCATATTGCAGATGGGGATTGCGCAGCGCCACATTGGGCACATCGCCCACCGGATATACTTTTGGTGGCGTCGCATCGGGCGCAAGCTGGACGTAGAACGGCGCGAGCGCTTGTAAATTCAGAACCGACGCCATCTGGTCCCGGTCGACATAGTACCAAGCGCCCGCAGCGGGGTCGTTATCGGGGGTGAACCGTCCCGGAACTTCGAACTGGCGCACATAGCCTTGCAAGCTGACGAGGCCGGCTGGCGCCGGCGTAATAACCGCACCACCCTCGACCGGCACCCACCCTCGATCGACCATGATGACGGCACTTTCGCTGTCTATCTCCAACGGCGTTATGACGTGAAACCCGGGACGGCCCTTACGGGTCCGGCTGAGCAATTTCACGCTATCGCCCTGGCGATAACGGCCCGTTACCCTGATAGGACGGTATTCGGCCGCTTCGATTTCCCCGATTTCAGAGTAGGCCACGGCCGGCGCCGTAATGCGTTGGGCGCGAATGTCCAACACCTGTTGTTTCCACTCCCGCCGGTCCAGTTGCCAGGTACCCAGGCCAGCGAGGACCGCCACGACAATCACCGTCGCAACTGTCGCCCCTAATGTCGGCTTAAAAATCATAGGCTACTGGTTATGGCCGTCGATATTGTGCTTGTAGTGCTGCGCCACCAGCCATGCCTTCAGGGGACGCATCAGGGCAATGGCGCCGCCGAGGATCACCGGAATCCAAATCATCAGATGAACCCAGAGCGGCGGCTTGAAGGCGAATTCGACCCACAGGGCAAGCGGAATGATAATCGCGGAGTAGACGACGATGATAAAAAACGCCGCGCCGTCGTCGGTGTTGAGCCGGGACAGATCGAGGCCACATTCATCGCACGTATCGCGCACGGTCAGCAGGCCTTGGTACAGCTTGCCTCGGCCGCACCGGGGGCAGGCGCACCGTAATCCGGTCGCTACACTGGAAAGGCGGGGGTGAGCGTCGTCCAACGCGACGCGCCTAGAGGGCGCT
>JBLHHE010000249.1:0-4373 GCA_047616465.1 Alphaproteobacteria bacterium | reverse complement strand
TGGACGACGTATTTGACCCATATCTGTGCACTCCATCTTTGCTTCCAAGATAAAGTGTTGCGTCGACCAGTTGAGATCACCGAGGTATAGCTGCCGTAAATCGGTGTGCGTCACCACGGCGGGAGTTGACCCTAAACGGACATCGATGTCGTCCTCACTGAGGGCGGTTAACCTGTAACCTGGGTCCACCGACGAAAGACTGCCGCAACGTCCTGGCTGTGTGTAGAGATTAAGGAATGACCAGCGCCCGCAATTGGGGATACACGAGCGGCGGGAATAGTTTCGGACAGCAGTTTGGACATCGCTTTGCTCGATGCTGCGGTCTGGCCACCGTGGACAACAAGCGTCGGTACTGTGAGTGCGCGATAGGCTTCCCGCGGCGGGTTGAAATTAAACTCGGTCTTTATGTTGATAACGTTCATCGGCATAGCCGCCGAAATATAATCCTGCACACCTTGCGGCAATGCGTCGTAGGCACCGGGTCCATCCCAATAGTCGATCACCCGCCGAACAGGCACTTTTTCATCGGTTTCTAAGGCGGTGAAATATCCGTCAACAACTGCGCGTAACTCGGCGTACAACGTGTCCTCGCCACATTCGCGAAGAAAATCGAATGGCGTAGCGTCGATCAGTATAAGGCTTTGAAGATCGACATCGCCGCGCATGGCAACTGCCAAAGCAACGACACCGCCATGAGAATGTCCCGCCAGATGGACCGGCTTTTCGAGATCGTAGGCCAATGCTTCGACCAACTCACATTCCCACGCTATATCGGGGTCCCAATCGTCGCTCCAAGGTGCCGATTTGCCATATCCCCACAGGTCGGGCGCGATGACGCGATGATTATTTGCCAGATCACTTGCGACGGCGCGCCACGCACCGGATGCACTGAGAGAACCGTGTAAAAGCATAACGGCGGGTCCAGAACCCTGTTCGGTGTAGTGTAGTGTACTGTACGGCCGCGCACATCGACTGTTGGCATCAGCCACCCAACTCCCGCTCGGATAGCACCGGCTCTTGCGCTGTACCGCCCATCCGATAAGGGCTTAGCAACGCAAAAAGAGTGCGGTTTATGGGCGCTTCGAGACCCGCGAGGTCGGATAACCGCGCCACCGCACCCGAAATCCACTCGGTTTCTAGTGGCCGCCCGAATTCCAAATCAACTGCTGTTGACGCACGCATCAATCGTGGCAGAGTTTTAGCCAGTTCCCAGGTTTCGTCCTCGATCTTTGCCGGCAAAGCGACACCACGGGCTCGCCCTAAAGCTGCTGTTTCGGCAATCACCCCCCGAAAAAGTTCGCCGAGCCTATCGTTGTCCAAAATATCGCTGATCCTACACCGGGCAGCTGTGGTTACGCCGGAGACTGCGGAGAATAGAATAAACTTAGCCCAGACTTCGCGGTCGATGTTATCCGAGGGTGGTGCCTCTATTCCAGCTTCACCCAAAGCGTCGCGAAGAGCATCAAGGCGCGATGACGGCCTGTTGTCGCGCTCAGCGAAAACAAATCGATTGAAATTACCAGTTTGCTCGATGATGCCCGGACCGGCGACCGTGGCGGAGACGTAGGCGACGCCGTCTGCCACATTTTTCGGAGGTATTATCGCCGCTAAGCGTTCTGCTGCCTCAACCCCATTAAGGAACGGTACAACTACAGTCTCCGCTCCGAGCAATGGCCGGCACGCCTCCGCTGCACGTTCGAGATCGTCACCCTTTACCGCAAAGATCACTACATCGACTTCACCAATGTCGCGGGGATCTGCGGTGGCGATCCAAGGTCGCACATTCGTCTCTTCGCTGGACGCCAAGAGCGTGAGGCCATTGGTTTGTATTGCCGCCAAGTGCGCGCCGCGGGCAATCGAAGCGACTTCATGCCCTGTCCTGATCAAGTGTGCTGCTAGAAAGCCACCAATACCCCCGGTGGCCATAGTTGCGACCTTCAATGTCCGCCCCCGAATAGTTCAGGCCGCTAAAACAAAGCGGCGACCGCAGACTATCGTGTGACGATTACACGAGCAATCGAGTGACTGACAAACATGGACGACGACCGGTAATGGCTAGTTCCTGCCCTCAGTGGGAGCCCGCCAATCACGACCGATCGACGTCCTAAATCAAACTGCCCGTCCATTGCCCGTAATCACTTTTTGGACGCATCAAAAAAATTCGGAATGGCGGGTATCTTTACACTATCGTCCATCGCGAATTGTTCGAATTCGATAGTTGTTTCCTTACCAATCTCCGCGAGGTCTCCCTCATTACCGCCGAATTCTCGCACGATGCGCACGGCTGGACCGATGTTACTCGCCAAAGAAGCAACTTCTTCAACAGTGCCAGGGCACCGCAACGATCCATACCGAAGGCCCTATCCGCGATGCGGTGTGGGAGCGCATGGTCGAGCCTGAAAAAACCGCCGATGCCGACAAAAAGGGCTATGCCGTGCTCATCGCGGTAGAGCGCGCCGAGGACCTGCTACACAATCCGCTGGAAGCGTAAGCGGCTTTACGCCCCGGCAAGGCCCCCTTACGCGGTGGCCCTGTCGCGGCCTGCATATTGGTAGGCGTACACACCACCCATGATGAGCGCACCGGCGATGTAGGCTTGGTAGCGCAGGTCGGCTTCGCCGCCAAATATGAAGGTCACAAAAGTACCGACAGGCAGCAGCAGGCACACCGCCGACGCCAGCCACAGTAACCGCTCGAAGGGTATGTGGCGGCCGCTGCCATAGCCCTCGAAGAACCTCGCCCAGGCGATCACGCCGAGAACGCTGGCCACCACAGTTACACCGATATCGAAAGTGGTGCCTTCCAATAGCAACGGCGTATAGACAAACATGAACGGCATGATGAGGATCATCGACGCCATTTTTAGCGCCTGGTTCCCCGTTTTCACGGGATCCGATTGGGCGATCGAGCTGGCGGCAAAGGCGGCAAGCGCGACCGGTGGCGTGACCGCGCTGACAACGGCGACCCAATAGCTGATCATGTGCGCGGCTAAGGTGGGGACGCCAAGATCGGTCAACGCGCCGACGGCAAATATCGCCAGAATGACATAGCTCGCCGCAATCGGCAGGCCCATGCCAACGATATAGCCGGCGATGATCACCAGAACGATTGTGACAGGCAGGTAGCCACCGCTCGCCTGAACGAGCAACGAGGCGACACGGCCCGGCAGGTCGGACTTGGTCGCGGCCGATAGCAGAATGCCCAGCACGCCGGTGATGCAGCTGACCACCAGCGTATTGCGCGCGCCCGTCTCTAACGAAACCCATACGGTCCGAACCAACTCCGTAAAAGCGTCACCCAAGCCGCGCAACGGTTTTACGTCTGTCGGAATGCCGATCATCCCGTGCGTCGTGGATTGCCCCTGCGGCCGATCCGCAACATCGGTCGGACCCAGAATCATGATCTCGCCAATCTTCAGCAAGATGAACGTAAACACGACCCAATAACCGGCGTCGCCGACGCCGATGCCAACATAGTCTTCAACCAACCAGGAAAACGGCGGACCTATTTTCATGCCAAAGAAGTAAACCAAGATGCCGACGACGAACGAAATCGCCAAATATGGTTTCCATGACGTTTTTGAGCGCGCGGTCGGGATCGTTGAAAGCAGATCGATCAGCTTCAGCATGATGATCAGCACGATCGTCTTGGCCGCAGAGAGAAACGGCGAGTCGCCTATGACGAGGAAAAACACCATCGCCGGGATCGGCAACATCAGGTGCAATCGCGGAATAATATCGGCCCATCGGGGAAGTTCTTCGACCGGCACGCCGTGCAGACGGTCACGCACGGCGCGGAAATAAACCATCAGTCCAACCGACAGATAATACAATATCGCCGGGATCACCGCGATCTTGACGATCGTGAAGTAGCTCGTTTCGGTCAGCTCGGCGAGCAGGAACGCGCCGGCGCCCATGATCGGCGGCATATAGGCGCCGCCGGTCGATGCGGCAGCTTCGACCCCGCCGGCAAAATCGGAGCGGTAACCGACGCGCTTCATCAGCGGGATCGTGAACGTGCCCGTTGTCATCACGTTGGCAACGCCGCTGCCCGAGATCATGCCGAAGAAGCCGCTGCTGACGACGGCGGCCAAACCGGGCCCGCCTGTTTTGGCGCCGGTCATCCGGTAAGCGGTGTTGATGATTACGGCGCCAAGGCCGGTCTTTTCGAGAAACGCGCCAAGTACGACGAAGATCACGATGAAGGTCGCAAATACATTCGCGATCAGCCCGAACATACCCTCGGTCGACGCCATGAGAAATTCCATAACGGTCTCAGCGTCATAGCCGGGGTAATTCAGGATACCGGGCATTTCCTGCGCGACGGTCTCGAAAGAGTAGATGAAAAACAGAAATCCGAGCAGAGGAATCAGC
>JBLHHE010000248.1:0-4392 GCA_047616465.1 Alphaproteobacteria bacterium | reverse complement strand
CGATGAAACGCTTCATTAAATCCTCCCACCGCTAAGACTGGAGAATCATATCAGAGGACCCGTTTTCACACAGCCTGGGTCAAAACCCGCCGTAGTCGCCCACCACGATTCACGGCGGTTTTGCCCCCAAGAGCAGACATCAAAAGCCTGGTTGTGAATTTCCCGCCTGAAGCGACGTCTGATTTGCGACTGGATTGAAGCAATAAATATGTATGCGGCGTTAGCTGAGCGTTAACCGTCGTCGCTGGCAGAGCTGCTGTCTTCCGCTACCGGGGCCGGCTGTGCGTCGGTGCTGCCGCCATTTGCCGCCTCAGCCGCCTTTTCCGCCTGGATACGCTCGTAGATCTCTTGCCGGTAGACGCTGACGTCGGAGGGAAAGGTCAAACCAAGCTTGATCGATTTGCCGCGGACTTCGACGACCGTGATCTCGATGTCGTCGTTAATAATGATCGTTTCGCCGATCTTGCGTGTCAGATAGAGCATATTTCTACAATTGGCCCGGCGACCAAGGGGGGCGAAAGCCCTAACAATCCCTAGCGTTGGCAACGATCTACCGGCCGATCCTCCCTGGTTCGTCGCGCCCAGTCTATCGCGCTTTACCTTTTGTTAACAGACCAGCGTGATACTGGCGAAGTTAAGACAAATTTTCGACAAATTGTTTGCGAATGCTTGCGGACGGTGCAAGCGGAACGGCACGGATGGATTTTAACAGCGCTCCCATAATGCAGATGATGGCCAAGAAAATGTCTTGGTTATCGGTTCGCACCGAAATCATTGCGCAAAACGTCTCTAATGTAGATACGCCCGGCTATCAGGCGCGCGATCTGAAAGAGGTGAATTTTCGCGACTTGGTTGACCGCGAATCCGGTCCGAAAAATGGCGGGCCGCGCTTGACCAATGCGCGCCATCTGAGCGGTACGCGGGCGACCCTGCCGTTCGGCTCGCAGCATGCGCCCGATGCCGGCGCGGGCAGCATCAACGGCAACGACGTTAGCCTGGAGCAGCAGTTGACGCGCCTCGGCCAGACGCAATTATCGTATCAAGCCACCACAAATCTTTACCGCAAACATCTCGATTTGTTCCGCATCGCCATCGGCCGTGGCCGGTAGCGCGTAATGCCAAGGAGAGACTTTATTGTCTGAATTTCAAAAGGCCATGCAGATTGCCACGTCGGGTATGATGGCGCAGAACGTCCGCGTCCGGGTGATCTCGCAGAACATCGCCAACGCCGATAGCCTGGCAACCAGCCCGGGCGGCAATCCCTATCAACGCCAGACCGTGTCTTTCAAGAACGCTCTGGATCGTGCGAGCGGCGTCGAAGTCGTCGAGGTCAGCAAGATTAGCGTTGATCGGACAGCCTTCGGCCAGCAATTCGACCCCGGTCATCCTGCGGCCGACGCCAACGGCTATGTGAAGTTGCCGAACGTTAAGCCGCTTATCGAAATGGTCGATCTACGTCAGGCTCAACGTAGCTACGAAGCCAATTTACGGGTTATCGATGTGGCGCGGACCATGGTCTCGCGCACGATCGATTTACTTCGCTAACGAATTAGTCCGGCAATTTTTGGTCGACCATAAGGAGTAAACGGATATGACAACGTCCATGGCCACCGCGATCAATGCCTATGTCGATGCCGTCAAAAGCGCCGGTGTCGGCGGCGGTAACGGTGCGCAGGAGAAATTGCCCGGTGGAAATTTTGCCGATATCGTTAAATCGATTGGCGAAAGCGCTATCGAAGCGGGCAATAAGGCCGACCAGATGTCGATCGCCGCGGTCGACGGTAAGGCCAACGTCGCCGAGGTCGTCACCGCCGTCGCCAATGCCGAATTGGCGTTGCAGACGGTGGTCGCCGTGCGCGACCAGGTGGTCCAGGCCTACCAAGAAATTTTGCGGATGCCGATCTAAGTGCAACGCGCTGTTCCTCTCACTTAAGCGCAGAAAGCGTTCACATGGATATGGCTCAGGTGCTCGATGTTACGCGTGAAGCGATCATCGTTCTATTAAAATTGGCGGCGCCTTTGATGATCATCGCCCTGTTGGTGGGTCTGGTCATATCGCTGTTTCAGGCGCTGACCCAAATTCAAGAGATGACCCTGGCGTTCGTCCCGAAGATCCTGGTGATTTTCGTCTCACTGCTGTTTTTCCTGCCGTTCATGGTGACGACCTTGGTCACCTTTACCCAGGGTTTGGCGGGCCGAATTGTCGGCATCGGGTAAGCGCTGAAATCCGGCATGCTCGAAGGGCTTCTCGTTACAGACGTCTACTTGTTCCTCGCGGTGTTTGCGCGCATGGGATCGGCGCTCATGGTCCTACCCGGATTCGGCGAGTTGACCATTCCGTCTCGGGTGCGCCTGGCGCTGGCAGTGACTCTGACGTTTATCCTGTTCCCCCTGGTCGTCGACTTAATTCCGCCGATGCCGTCCAGCCCTATCGGGCTCGGTATCTTCATCGGCGGCGAAGTGTTGATCGGCCTTGTCATTGGTGCGCTTGCGCGTCTGTTAGTCTCGGCCCTGCAGATCGGCGGCACCATCATTGCCTTTAATTCCGGGCTCGGCAGCGCTCAGTTATTCGACCCCACCGTTGGCCAGCAAGGCGCCATTACCGGCGCGTTTTTGGCGACGGTCGGCGTCACGCTGCTTTTCGTGACAAACATGCACCATTTGATGCTGTTTGCGCTGGTCGATAGCTATCAATTATTTGTGCCCGGCGGCGCTTTCCCGGTCGGCGATGTTTCCGACCTTGCCGCCCAGTTCGTCGCCCGCAGTTTTCGCCTGGGCCTGCAGATCGCCATGCCGGTCGTTGTCGTCGGCGTTTTGATTTACGTTTCGATGGGCTTGATGGCGCGGCTGATGCCGCAAATTCAAGTATTCTTCATTGCCCTGCCGCTGCAAATGCTTGTCGCCTTCGCTATTTTAGCGTTGACCATCGGCGCCAGCATGCTGCTCTTTCTCGACCAATTTGAAACCGCGATCCGCGATTTCTTGATTGTCAGTTAAGGCGCGTCGAGATGGCCGAAAATGATGATGACAGCCAAAAAACAGAAGAACCAACCCATAAACGGTTAGCCGATTCGCGCAACCGGGGCGACGTGCCGCAATCGCGCGAAGTCGCCAATTGGTTCATGCTTTTTTCGGCGGCTATCGCCGTCGCGTTGATGGCCCCCTACAGCGCGCGCAAGATTGCCGGCGTGTCCTATCAGTTTATTGAAAGTCCCCATGAATTTCAGATCGACATCGAATCGCTCCGCCAGTTGTTTTTCGACGTCGGGTTGTCCGTGGGGTTGGCGATCGCTGGCCCGATTGGTCTGTTCCTGGTTGCCGCTGCTGCATCGTCCCTGGTCCAATACGGTCTGCTGTTCGCCCCGGAGAAGATCAAGCCGACCTTGAGTAAAATTTCCCCGATCGCCGGTCTCAAGCGCATGTTTTCGCTGCGTTCGATTACCGAGCTCCTCAAGGGGCTTGTAAAAATTAGTTTAGTCGCCGCCATCGCAGTTGCGGTCATCTCGCCGGTCTTCGACAAGATAGCGCTGCTACCGGCGATGACATTACCGCTCTCGCTCGGCATTCTCCATAACACGGTAATCCGTCTGCTCGCCGGCGTTGTCGCGGTGGTGACGGTGTTGGCGCTGATGGACTTTATCTATCAAATCTACGAACACCGGAAAAAGTTGCGGATGAGCCAGCAGGAAGTGCGCGACGAGATGCGCCAATCTGAAGGCGACCCGCATATTAAGGCGCGGTTGCGCCAGATCCGCACCGAGCGCGCCCGCCAACGTATGATGCAGGCCGTACCCGAGGCCGATGTGGTTATTACCAACCCGACCCATTACGCCATCGCCCTGAAATACGATATTGACGAGATGGATGCGCCGAAGGTTGTCGCCAAGGGTGTTGATGAAGTGGCGCAGCGCATTCGCGAGTCTGCCGAAGAACATGATGTCGCGATCTTCGAGAACCCGCCCTTGGCGCGCGCGCTGTACGCCGGGGTTGATCTCAACCAGTATATCAATCCCGAGCATTATCAAGCGGTGGCCGAAATTATCGCGTTTGTGATGGGCATCAAAAAGGACCGGCCCCGCCCGATGGCCGAACCCTTGACGGAGATAGCGCCCGAAGCGGGCGATTGATCACCCCCGCGGGTCCGGCAATGGTTGCCATGGAGTCGGCCGACGTGACAATTTGGCCGCGTAATCGGATAATAACGTGCCGATCAATGGGGATAGCGCAGATCAAATGACTGCAGCGGACGAGCTTTCCGCCCGGCAGGCCGCCGGGCGTTCCACTGATAGCCAGCCGGCCCTATGGCGCGATCCGTTGTGGCTCGGCCTTGGCGTCCTCTTTATTGGCTCGAGCGCTGTGCTGATCGGTGCGATCGCCGGTCGCGCGGCGGCG
>JBLHHE010000247.1:0-4393 GCA_047616465.1 Alphaproteobacteria bacterium | reverse complement strand
TATTCACGCCGAAGGTTGAGCGCCTGGATTAGGCGCCCGGCACGTCAGCCGTCGATGACTTCGCGGAGCTTACTCGCGAGATCAGCGCGCCGATAGGGTTTCGTCAACAACGCCCCGCCCTCCTCCATCGTCCCGGCCTGAACGCTCGCCTGTTCGGTATAGCCCGAGGTGAACAGCACCTTGATGTTCGGATATAGCCGGCGAGCCTCCTGAGCGAGCTCGTTACCCATCATACCGCCGGGCATGACAATATCTGTGAACAGTACGTCGACCGCGGGCGATTGTTTCAGAACTTCGAGCGCCGTTGCCCCGTCGCTAGCTTCCAAAACCGTATAGCCAAGCTCCTTCACACGGGCGATGGTTGTTGCCCGTACGCGGTGATCGTCTTCGACCACAAGTACTGTGACGCCCTGCTGGCCGGATTCTTTTGGTGATCCCAACTGTTTATCGGCCGAGGCAGCCGCGCCGCCATTCTGCGGTAGGTAAAGGCTGACCGTGGTTCCCACGCCCATCTCGCTATACAGGCGCAAATGGCCGCCCGACTGCTTGGCGAAGCCATAAATCATGCTGAGGCCCAGTCCAGAGCCTGAACCCACGTCCTTGGTGGTGAAGAAGGGCTCGAACACCCGCGATTGAATATCGAGCGGTATGCCGGTGCCGGTATCGGAAACCGACAGCATGACGTAGCGGCCGGGCGCGACGTCGGGATGGGCGTGGGCGTAGTCCTCGTCGAGTTCGGTATTCGTGGTCTCGATCGTCAAATACCCCCCGCTTGGCATCGCGTCGCGAGCGTTGAGGCACAGGTTTAGGAGCGCATTCTGCAACTGCGAGGGGTCGGCCAGGGTCCGTTCAAGGTCGCTGGCCAGAACCGAGGTAATCTCGATGGATTCGCCGAGGCTTCGTTGCAGCAAGCCGGTCGTTTCCGTCACCAATTCGCTCAAATCAATTATTTTCGGCGCCAAAGGCTGGCGGCGCGCAAAGGCCAGCATACGGCTGGTCAATTGAGCCCCCAGATCCGCTGCCTCCTGCGCCTGCTCCAGCAGTACGCCGGCCAGTTTATCGTCCACCACCCGCGGCTCGAGCATCTCCAGATTGCCGATAATCACGGTGAGCAGATTGTTGAAGTCGTGGGCGACGCCGCCGGTCAATTGGCCGACCGCTTCCATTTTTTGCGCATGGCGCAATTCTTCCTGGCGCGCGACCTCATCGGTGATGTCATGGATAATGCCGGTGAACATGCGCGCGCCGTCGAGAATGATTTCATCCACGGCCAGATTTATCGGGAATGTCGAGCCGTCCTTACGGCGCGCCGTGACCTGGCGTCCTTTCCCGATAATTTTCTTTTCGCCGGTCTCGAAATAGTTGGATAGATATTGATCGTGCTCCTCGCGGTAGGGCGAGGGCATCAACATCTTCACGTTCTCACCAATGACTTCGACCGCGTAGTAACCGAATAGGCGCTCAGCCGACGGGCTAAACGATTCGATGATGCCCCGATTATCGATTGTAATGATACCGTCGGGTGTGGTCGCCAGAACCGACTGCAAGCGCGCCTGGCTCGCGTAAAGCTTATCTTCGGCCGCCTTGCGGGCACTCAGATCACTGGTGCGCGTATACAGCCCGATAATCTCTTGGTTCTCTCCCCGGTGCGGGGTGAATAAAATTTGGACGTGGCGGGGCCCGCAACTTTGGTAGGGAACCGTTTTCTCACAGGCAAAAGCCTCGCCGCTTAAAGCGGCGTCAATATCGCTCTTTATCGTTAGATAGGCCGCCTCGCCGATCACCTCTCTAAGATGCTTGCCCGCCAAATTCTCACGCGGTTGCCCAAACCATTCTTCGTGGATGCGATTGGCAAAACGTAAAATTTCGTCGCGATCAATATAGGATACCAACACCGCCAAGGCGTCGAACACATCGTAGAGAAGCCGCTCTGACATCCAGGCTGCGGAGGGCTCCCGGCCGGCGGCTCCAGCGTCTTGCGTGGGCATATAGGTTCTCTATTCGGTGGACCGGCTCATACTCGCAGTCGCCTCCCCCAATTTCAACTGTGCCGGGAAGATGATCAGGGAATATCGTCAGGCGTCATCCTCCTCAGAGTCACGCGAGGGGTGGGATGGCGTAGTCCTTCGCGCGCGCCGAAGCCGCGCGACTTCCGCTTCCGTCATGCCAAATAGCTCGGCGATCTGGCGATCCGTCAGCGATGCCAACAGATCGTCAATGTCGCGTTCGTCGATGGATCTTCTCGTTGGCATACAGCTTTCCAGGTTCGGGTCGACGTCTGGCCGCGTTGTGGCGCCGCCGCAGGCCCTGCCTCCTCTACGTGCGTGACCGTCATTAGATATCGGCAGAACACCGGCGCGCTTTGATCCTTATCAATGCTGAAGCATGCGGACGTTGTTGTTATGGCGAAGACGTAATCGTTCGAACCGGTTAACCGCCAATTCAATTGGGGTTCGGGTCTGGGCGTTACGCTGGGGGGCCGAGCGTATTTCTTCACGAAAACCGTAGGTCCGTAAAAAAGAGGCGACTGGTCCGTTGCCGCTGATGTGTGAGTCTATGTCTGGTTGTGCCTCTTTTTGAAGGCACAGGCAGAGGCGAAAGAGGATATTTGGGATGAAAGATCTAACGGGAGTGACCCGACCGCAGCAGTATCAGGCTCTTGGTCTCAGCACCTTGGCATTTACTGTGTGTTTTGCCGTATGGACAATTTTTTCCATCATCGGCGTCCAGATTAAAGAAGATCTGGGTTTGTCCGAGACCCAGTTCGGAATTCTCGTGGCGACCCCAATCCTGACCGGCTCGCTCAGCCGGATATTCCTTGGTGTCTGGACCGAGCAGTTCGGCGGCCGTCTCGTCTACACGCTGCAAATGTTGATTACCGCAGTGTGCACCTGGCTTTTGTCCTCGGTACAGACTTACGAGATGTTTCTGGTCGCCGCCCTCGGCGTCGGCCTCGCCGGCGGTTCGTTTATCGTCGGTATTGCCTATACCTCCCAGTGGTTTGAAAAGGAAAGACAGGGCACGGCACTCGGCATATTCGGCGCCGGCAATGTGGGCGCTGCGGTAACCAATTTCGGGGCGCCATTTCTCGTCATCGCCTTCGGCTGGGAACAGACTGCGCAAATCTACGCCGTGATATTGGCGATCATGGCGGTGATCTTCTACGTGTTCAGCAAGGATGACCCGAGCCATCGTACGCGGCGTGAGCGGGGTGAAAAACCGGTCTCCGCGATGTTGCAACTCGAACCGCTGAAGAACATGCAGGTCTGGCGCTTTTCGACTTACTACTTTTTCGTGTTTGGCGGTTTCGTTGCCTTAGCATCTTATCTGCCGCGTTTTTATGTGGGTGCCTACGGCCTCGAACTGGCGACGGCGGGTATGCTGGCCGCGCTTTATGCGCTGCCGGGATCGGTTTTTCGGGCACTCGGCGGGTGGATGTCGGACAAGTGGGGCGCCCGCGCTGTCATGTACTTCACCTTCATCGTGTCGCTGATCTGTCTCTTTGTTATGAGCTATCCCGATACCCGCTACGTCGTCGAGGGTATCGAAGGTCCAATCGAATTTACCATCGGCATTAGCCTGCCGGTGTTCGTTATGCTGACTGTCGTGCTGGGCTTTGTCATGTCGCTCGGCAAGGCCGCCGTCTACAAGCACATCCCCGTTTACTATCCAGACAATGTGGGAGCGGTCGGCGGGCTCGTCGGAATGATCGGCGGCCTCGGGGGTTTCGTGATGCCCATCGCTTTCGGGGTGCTCAACGACGCAATCGGCATTTGGACAAATTCTTTCATGCTGCTTTTTGCGCTCGTGCTCGTCAGCACCATCTGGATGCATGTCGCGATCCGACTGATGGAACGGAAGAAATACCCGCAGCTGGCCGCAGAGAAGTACCTCAGCGACGTGCCGAATATGCCGGACGAACCTGTTTCGAATTAATACGAGAACCATAGGAAGGCCGGCGGTGCACGCCAACGACGGCATAAAGGAGCATTAAAAAATGGCTAAGAATTTAGCGACCTACAATCCTGAAGACGAAACTTTCTGGAAGTCGGAAGGAAAGAGGATCGCCACCCGAAATCTCTGGATTTCGATCCCCTGCCTGCTGTGCGGATTTGCCGTATGGCTTTACTGGGGAATCATCACTGTCCAGATGATCAATCTCGGTTTTCCTTTCAGCAAGGCCGAACTCTTTACGCTGGCCGCGATCGCCGGATTGACCGGGGCCACGCTACGCATTCCCTCGTCCTTTTTCATCAGCATTGCCGGGGGCCGGAACACCATCTTCCTGACGACCGCGCTACTGATTGTGCCGGCGGCAGGCGCGGGTTTCCTACTGCAGGATCCAAACACGCCGCTTTGGCAATTTCAGGCGATGGCGCTTCTATCCGGCATC
>JBLHHE010000246.1:0-4394 GCA_047616465.1 Alphaproteobacteria bacterium | reverse complement strand
ACTCAGTTCCACCGTTAGTCGAAGCCATCAATATATCCCCTCCTATCCTGCAACGCGACACCGGGCCCGGCTTTAGGGCTTTAGGGAAGGTAACATCACCGGAGACTGTCGACCGACCAGAAAACTGCTTGTACGCGTCACTTACGCAGTTTGACGCCGATCAATGTCACGCCTCTGCAGTTCGGGTATTCGTGTGATTTGGATAGTGGAGTTTGATGCGATGAGGGGAACGCGTATTCGAAAAATCCTAGTGCCGCTGTCAGGTACCGCAAACGATAGCGCCTGCCTTTCCATGGGGCTGACCCTCGGCAAGGCGATTGAGGCGCATGTCGAGGCATGTTTCGTGCGTCCCAATCCGGAAACCGCGATTCCGTATTTGGGAATCTATCCCGACAACCAGGAAGAATTCAGAGAAGAGTATCGGCGTCGCGCATTGAAAACGGGGACGCGGGCCGCAGCCAAATCTCGAAGAGATTTTAATAAAGCTTGCAAGCGTCTGGAAATGCCGAAGGTAGGCAAGCCGCAGGAACCTGGATCGGTCAGTGCGCACTGGCGCGAAGTTGTCGGGCGAGCGGAACATGAAATTCCGGAAGCCGCAAAGATGAGCGATCTCACAGTATTTGCCGGGCCATTGACGGACTACAATCGACTGGCGCCGTGGCTGCTCGAGCGTACGCTTCTCGAATCCGGGCGTCCTCTCCTCTTCTCTCCCGACGGCACTTTTGAGATTCCGTCGAATTGTGTCGCGATTGCATGGGATGGAAGTGTCTCAGCAACACGCGCGATAGGCGCCGCGCTGCCGTTCTTGAAAGGCGCGGAGAGGATCGAGATATTCTCTGTCGAGGAAGCCTTCGAGGAGGCCGCGAATCCTGCCGCACTGGTCGACTATCTGGCGTGGCACGGCATTAAAAGCCATGCTCATATCGTTGAGTCGGAGGAAAACCACAACGTCCGTCAGACTTTATTGACGGCCGCGGAAGATGTCAGCGCAGGCCTCCTGGTCATGGGAGGCTACGCGCATAGCCGATTTGGAGAGGTCGTGTTCGGTGGCACAACCCTGCATGCGATTAGGAACGCCGAGCTACCGATATTCATGATGCATTGAATTGGCTCACGAGAAACGGCAATGGCTCGTTGACTTGGCGCAAAGCCCAAGTTCGACGGGCAGGTATCTTGGACCTTGAGGTGTGGGGTCTGGCGGCCTCTTGAGCATGATATTTGAAAGCTTGAAATGTGATTATGGGCGACACCGGGACACCTACTTACGACGACGCACAGCACCGCGCTGACAGTGGTTATCTCGGACGTGTCAAATATGTGAGCGGGTCGGTCGTGGATGTGACTTTTGCCCGCGGAAACCTTCCTTCTATCAATAACGCGCTTGAGATCGAATGGGATCTACCCCACCGGCTGGTTGTCGAAGTTCAGCAGCACGTCGATCCGCAAACGGTTCGCGGGGTGGCAATGCAGGATACGGCCGGCCTCCAATGCGGCGTGTCGGCGCGAGATACCGGCGGGCCGATCCGGGTGCCAACGGGCGAGGCCGTGCTCGGCCGGCTGATTAATGTGATCGGAGAGCCGATCGACCGGGGGGCCGCCTTCGGTCCCGAGGTGCCGCGGCAACCGATCCACCGGCGCCCGCCCAAATTGAGCGACCAACGCGGCAAGCGCGATCTCTTCCTAACCGGCATCAAGATCATAGATCTCCTGGCGCCGCTGCCGCGCGGCGGCAAGGCCGGTATGTTCGGTGGCGCCGGCGTCGGCAAAACCGTACTCATCATGGAGCTGATCCGCACAACCGTCGAAAGTTACGCCGGCATGTCGGTATTCGCCGGCATCGGCGAACGGTCGCGCGAAGGCCACGAACTCTGGCTGGAGCTCCAGCGATCGGGCGTCCTCGATCGCACTGCTCTCGTCTTCGGCCAGATGAACGAGCCGCCTGGCGCGCGCTGGCGCGTCGGGATGACGGCGTTGACGCTCGCCGAGTACTTCCGCGATACCATGCATCGGAACGTTCTGCTACTGATCGACAACGTCTTCCGCTTCATCCAGGCAGGCGGCGAAGTGTCGGGCCTGCTGGGGCGGTTGCCGTCCAGTGTCGGCTACCAGCCGACCCTGGCAACCGAGATTGCCGAGCTTGAAGAGCGCATCGCCTCAATTCAGGACGCCGCCATTACCTCGATCCAGGCAGTCTACGTACCGGCCGACGATTTTACCGACCCGGCGGTGGCGCAGACCTTCACGCATCTAGACTCGTCGATCGTCCTCAGCCGCGAGATGGCGAGCCAGGGTCTATACCCGGCGATCGACCCGCTGGCATCGACCTCGGTGATGCTGGATGCCAGCGTGGTCGGTGACGAGCACTATGCCATCGCCGAAGAGGTTCGCAGGCTCGTCGAGCATTACCGCGAGCTGCAGGAGATCATTTCGCTCCTCGGCATGGAGGAACTAAGCGCCCTCGATCGTGCCGCCGTCGCCCGCGCGCGCCGGCTTATTCGCTTTCTGACGCAGCCGTTTGGGGTGACGACGCAGTTTACCGGCCGGATGGGCAGCTCGGTCCCCCTCGAGGAGACGCTGCGCGGTTGCCGCGCGATACTCGACGGCGAGACCGATGCGTGGGCGGAAAGCTCGCTCTACATGGTGGGCACGCTCGAAGAAGCACGTTCAAAGGAGAGTGCACAATCCGAGGCGATGGCATGAGGCTGCTGGTAACCACACCTATTTCAGTCGTCGTGGACGAAGGCGGCGTCAGCTACGTGCGTGCCGAAGATGAGACAGGGGCCTTCGGCGTTCTGCCCGGGCATGCAGACTTCGTTACGGCACTATCGGTCTCGGTCATAACTTGGCGCAATCGTTCGGACGAAGAGCATCACGTCGCCTTGCGAGGCGGCGTCCTAATGGTCCGCGATGGCAACCTGGTCGAGGTGGCGACACGCGAGGCTGTCGGCGAAGACACCTTGCAGCGGCTCGGGGGCGCCGTGCTGACCCGGTTCCGCGAAGAGGTTCAGGCCGAAGCGGAATCGCGCATATCGGCGACGCGGTTGCATCTGGCGACGATACGGCAGTTGCAGCGTTATCTCGAAGCCGGACGCCAGCTTGTCCCCCAGGGATCTCCAACCCAGATGGGGGTAGCCGCGGCCCGAGGCCAGCGGCCTGAAACCGGGGGAGCATTATGACCCCCGCCAGTCACGATCGAAACCACGATGAGATGCACCGTGCCGTGCGCCTGCGCGAAAAGCGAAGGGATCGTTGGAAGCGCGAGGGCGAAAGGCCGCTATGGAAAAACCTTTCGATGATCGGTGCGCTTGGTTGGCTGATCGTGACGCCGACCGTGGCTGGCGTATTCACCGGTCGGTGGCTCGACCGGACCTTCGAGTCCGGAATATTCTTTACCGCGGCCCTGATTTTTCTCGGAATTTCAATCGGCAGCTATCTGGCGTGGCAAAGGGTCAACAAGGAATGAATACGTTTTCCCTGATCGATTCCGCAGCTTACCTGGCAGCGGGTGCGGCGCTTGGCGCGGCTTATTTCGCGCTTCTGTACCGGACGGTGTGCTTGCATGGCGCTCAAGTGTCCGCGTTAAAAACGGTTTTGCTTTTCATGCTGCGCCTAGGCGCGGCGGTGATCGTATTCTGGGTCATCGCGCAACAGGGAGCGGCACCCCTGCTGTGGTCAGCTCTCGGGTTTTTCTTGTCGCGGCTGCTGGCCCTGCGCCTGGCCGGGAGAATGTCATAATGGAGACGAACCCCCTGGTCATCGAGGTGATGTTTTACCTCGGCCCCGTGCCGATCAGCCGTCCCGTGGTGACGACCTGGGTGATAATGGCTGTGGTCACGCTTGGTTCCTGGCTCGGTCTACGCCGCGCCCGCGTGCACGCCGGGACGTTCCAGACGGTCCTGGAGATAATTGTCGAGACAATATTGAAGCAGGTCGGCGAGATTATCGGTCGCGACGCATGGCGGTATTTGCCAGTGCTCGGCACGCTGTTCATCTTCCTCATCTTCGCCAACCTCTCGGCTGTTGTCCCCGATGTAAAACCGCCGACCGGGCGTATCGAAACGCCCGCCGCACTCGCGGTAATCGTTTTCTTCTCGGTGCACTACTTCGGCGTCCGGCGGCGCGGGCTGTTGGGCTATATCGGACGGTACATCCGGCCCAACCCCTTGCTTCTGCCGCTCAACGTGCTGTCCGAGTTAACCCGGACCTTCTCGCTGATGGTCCGCCTGTTCGGTAACATGATGAGCCACGAGCTCGTTATCGCGGTCGTGGTGTTCATGGCCGGCCTGCTGCTGCCGATCCCGTTCCTGATGCTCGGTATCCTGATCGGCATCATCCAGGCTTATATTTTTACCGTGTTGGCCGCCGTCTTCATTGGCGCGGCGGTGGGCAGCCTC
>JBLHHE010000245.1:0-4403 GCA_047616465.1 Alphaproteobacteria bacterium | reverse complement strand
CCTCAGTCAGCTTGGCTGACGGGGACCGCGAAAATGTCTTTATCCCCATGGGGAACTGAGTGAGATGACGGATACACCTGAAGAAATTACCCCGACACCGGCCCCCGCCCCTATCGTCATTTCCAACGACGATTACGACGCGGGTTCGATCAAGGTTCTGCGCGGGCTCGACGCTGTGCGTAAACGCCCCGGCATGTATATCGGCGATACCGACGATGGTTCGGGCCTGCATCATATGGTCTACGAGGTGGTCGATAACTCGATCGACGAAGCCCTGGCGGGCCATTGCGACACAGTCGAGGTCACCCTTAATCCCGATGGTTCCGTGACGGTTATCGATAACGGCCGCGGCATTCCCACAGATATTCACGACGAGGAAGGGGTTTCGGCGGCGCAGGTCATCATGACCCAGTTGCATGCGGGCGGGAAATTCGATCAAAACTCTTACAAGGTCTCCGGCGGCCTGCATGGCGTCGGCGTATCGGTCGTCAACGCATTGTCCAGCAAGCTGGAGGTTCGTATTTGGCGGAACGGCCAAGAACATAAGATGACCTTCCAGCATGGTGAGCCGGATGAGGATTTGGCGGTGGTGGGTTCAGCGCCCGAAGTAACACTGGCCGATGGGACTCAGGGCACGCTTACCGGCACCGAGATCACGTTTTTACCTTCGACCGATACCTTTACGAGCGTCGACTTCGATTTAGATACATTGGAGCACCGCCTGCGCGAACTCGCCTTTCTAAACTCCGGCGTCACGTTGATCTTGAATGACGGCCGGGGGGTCGAGCCGAAACGCATTGAGATGCACTATGAAGGCGGTCTGAAAGCCTATGTCGAGTATCTCGACCGCAACAAAACCGCCCTTAGCGGTGGTATTGTCCACCTGATCAGTGAGCGCGACGATGTCGTTATCGAAGTGGCGATGCAATGGAATGACAGTTACCACGAAACTGTGCTGTGCTTTACCAACAACATCCCACAGCGCGACGGCGGCACCCACTTGGCCGGTTTCCGGGCCGCGTTGACGCGTACCATCAACAATTATTCGCAATCGAGCGGCCAGGCAAAACGCGCCAAATTGGCGCTCACCGGCGACGATGCCCGTGAAGGACTGACATGCGTGTTGTCGGCCAAGGTGCCGGACCCGAAATTCTCATCGCAGACCAAAGACAAACTAGTTTCCTCCGAAGTGCGCCCGGTAGTGGAATCGATCGTTAGCGACAAACTCAGCCAATGGTTCGAAGAGCATCCGAACGAGGCGCGTGCGGTGATCGATAAGATCATCGAGGCCGCAGCAGCCCGCGAGGCGGCCCGCAAGGCGCGGGAATTGACACGCCGCAAGGGCGCCCTCGACATCGCATCATTGCCGGGCAAATTGGCCGATTGTCAGGAGCGCGACCCGGCAAAGTCCGAACTGTTTCTCGTCGAGGGCGATAGCGCCGGGGGGTCTGCTAAACAAGGCCGCGATCGCAAACATCAAGCGATTCTGCCGCTCAAGGGTAAGATCCTCAACGTCGAGCGGGCGCGTTTCGACAAGATGCTGTCTTCGGTCGAAATCGGCACTCTGATCACGGCGCTCGGGACCGGTATCCGCGACGACTTCAATCTGGAGAAATTGCGCTACCACAAGATCATCATCATGACCGACGCCGATGTCGATGGCTCCCATATCCGTACGTTGCTGCTCACGTTTTTCTATCGCCAGATGCCCGAACTCATCGAGCACGGCTATCTGTATATCGCCCAGCCGCCGCTGTTTCGCATCGCCCGCGGCAAATCGGCCGTTTATCTGAAAGATGAAATCGCGCTGGAAGCCCATTTGATCGATTCCGGAATTAGCGAAGTTGTGCTGTCCGTGCCTGATGGTGATCAACGCGCCGGCGACGACCTGCACAAAATGTTGGAAACGGCGCGGGAAGTGCGCCGGTTGATGAAGCCCCTGACCCAGCATCTGCCCAATCCAACGGTCGTCGAGCAAGCGGCGATTGCCGGCGCCCTTGACCCGGAAGTTCTTGCAAATCCAGAGAACGCGGCAGGCGCGGCTGAATATATCTCCCGCCGCCTCGATGCGCTGGCGCCGCCGCTCGAACGGGGCTGGCTAGGCGCCGTCGACGAAAACGGGGCGTTGGCATTCACGCGCGCCCTGCGCGGTGTGCCCGAACGTCTGGTAATCGACCAACGGATCATCAACTCGTCGGAGGCGCGCGGTCTGAACGCCTTGCGCGACGAGCTGCAGGCCGACTATATGCGCCACTCGACGTTGATTGCTAAAGAGACTGAATACACCATCACCGGTCCGATCTCTCTTCTCGAGGCGATCTTGGAGATCGGCCGCAAAGGATTGACGATCTCGCGCTACAAGGGGCTTGGTGAAATGAATCCCGAGCAATTGTGGGAGACCACCCTTGATGTCGAAGCGCGCTCGCTGTTGCAGGTACGGGTCGCGCAGGCCGATGAGGCGGGCTCGATTTTCGAAACATTGATGGGCGATGATGTCGAACCCCGCCGCGAATTTATCCAGCAGAATGCGCTGAAAGTGGCCAATCTCGACGTTTAAGCGCCCTATTTTGACCCCTGACGGCTCATAAGCCCCTTCTGATGGCCAAACGCCCAAGCCGCAAACCCGCTAGCAAGCCGAAACGGAAACGCTCGGCGAAGCCGGCTGCCAAGAAACCGGCAACGAAAAAATCGCGGCGCGCTAAAAAATCCCGCGCGCCGGTTTTAGGGCTGCTGAAATGGAGCCTCGTTGTCGCGATTTGGGGCCTCGTCATCACGACATTGGTGCTGGTCTGGTTTGCCTGGGGTCTGCCATCGATCGATGGTCTTGAGCCCAATGAGGCGCAAACCCGGCGGCCGGGAATTGTGCTCCTGGACGCCAATGGCGGCCGCCTGGCGTCTTACGGCGATCTCTATGGCCGACGTCTGAGCGCGAAAGAGCTGCCGCCCCATCTTATTCAGGCCGTCGTTGCCATTGAGGACCGGCGTTTTTTCGAACATTCCGGCGTCGACGGGCGGGGGTTGCTGCGCGCCATGGTCGTCAATGTGCGCAAAGGCCGGTTTGTGCAGGGGGGATCGACCTTAACCCAGCAACTGGCGAAGAACCTGTTTCTCACACCCGAGCGAACGATTGAGCGCAAGGTGAAGGAGTTGCTTCTGGCGCTGCGGCTGGAGCGCCGTTTCGAGAAAGGCGATTTGCTCTCGATCTATCTCAACCGGGTGTATCTGGGGTCGGGCACCTACGGCGTCGAGGCGGCGGCGCAGCGCTATTTTGGTGTTTCAGCGCGCGATGTCGATGTTTATCAGTCGGCCCTTCTTGCCGGCCTGTTGCGCGCGCCGTCGCGGCTCAATCCGGCGCATGATCCGGCGGCATCGCGCCAGCGCACCAATGTGGTGTTGAAGGCCATGGTCGAGGCCGGGTATGTGACAGCCGGCGAGGTGAGAGACCTGCGGCGCCGCGCGGCGGTATCGCAACTCGCGCGCGCCGACGCGCAAGCCGCAACAGGCGGCGGCGCCGGATCGGGCCTGAGCCGGCGCTATTTTGCCGATTGGGTGCTTGGCCAGGCGGCGGGCATCGCTGGTCGAAGGGGCGCCGATCTGAGGGTCGAAACGACGCTCAGCCCGCGCCTGCAACACCTGGCGTCCCAAACCGTGAGCCAAGCCAACACGGGCGGCGCCCAGGTGGCGCTGGTCGCCATGACGCCGCGCGGCGAAGTGTGCGCCATGGTCGGCGGACGCAGCTACGCCGACAGTCAGTTCAATCGTGTCACCCAAGCGCTTCGTCAACCGGGCTCGGCTTTTAAGCCAATCGTTTATCTACCGGCGCTCGAGGCCGGTTTAACGCCGGACACGACTGTTCTCGACGCCCCGATTACCGTCGATGGCTGGACGCCGCGCAACTTTTCGGGCGACTTCCGCGGCCAGATTACCCTACGCGAGGCCGTCGCCCGGTCGATCAACAGCATTGCGGTGCGGGTCGCCGAAGACATTGGCCGCGACAAGGTTTTGCAAGCGGCCCGGCGGCTCGGAATTACCTCGGAATTGACCGCCCACCCGTCAGTGTCGTTGGGCGCCGGCGAGGTGACCCTGTACGAGCTGACGGCAGCCTATGCCGTGTTCGCCAATGGCGGCGCCGCGGTTTCGCCTTACGGTCTTATTGAAGTGCGCGCGGGCGACGATGTTCTGTTTCGCCACCGTCGCCGTGCGGCAAACCAGGTGGTGGCCCCAAAACATGTCGCGGCGATGGACCAAATGCTGCGCGCGGTTGTCGATTGGGGAACCGGGCGCAATGCGGCGTTCGGGCGTCCGGCTGCCGGAAAATCAGGCACCAGCCAGGAATCGCGCGATGCCTGGTTCATTGGATATACCGACAAGCTGGTCACCGGGGTCTGGATCGGCAACGACGA
>JBLHHE010000244.1:0-4410 GCA_047616465.1 Alphaproteobacteria bacterium | reverse complement strand
GCGACGCGCGACAAAAACGGCGCCGCTGTGATACTTTGCAAACATGGCAAAACCGCGGCAAGCGCCAATGGGGCGTGGCGATGATACAATAGCAGCGAATGATCGAGTCTGAGCAAATAACCAACGGCAATAGCGGCCAAGACGGCCCCTCCAGTGCCCCGCCCGCTTCGAAAGACACGATTGTCATGGTTGGCCTGATGGGCGCCGGGAAAACGTCGATTGGACGCCGCTTGGCCGCACGCCTAGGTTTGCCTTTCCTGGACGCCGACGATGAGATCGAGACGGCAGCGGGTTCATCGATTCCAAACATCTTCGATCGGCTGGGCGAAGCGAGCTTTCGCGACGGCGAACGGCGCGTTATTGCTCGCCTGCTGGAAGGACCTCCAATCGTCCTGGCAACCGGCGGCGGTGCGTTCATGGACGCTGAAACCCGCGACCGCATTGCGGCGAGGGGACTATCCGTTTGGCTGCGGGCCGATATTGATACATTGGTGCGGCGGACGTCGCGGCGCGAGGACCGCCCCTTGTTGAAAGACGGTGACCCCAGAGAAATACTCACCCGCCTCATGGACGTGCGCTATCCGATCTACCAGCTGGCCGATATTATCGTCGACAGCCTCGACGGACCGGCCGAAGATACGTTGCAACAAGTGCTTGAAGCCCTCGAAGCGTACCGCGCTACGGAGAAAACATGACATCGCAGGCTAGCAGCGGGCCGGTCGAACAGATCACGGTCGATCTCGGTCAACGAAGCTACGACATTCTTATCGGGCCGGGACTTATCGACAGCGCCGGCGCCCAGATTTCGTCCCGGCTGACGACGCCGCGCGCTTTCATCATCACCGACACCAACGTGGCGCCCCTGTTGGGCGGCCGCCTGGCCGCGAGCCTGGAGAGCGCCGGTATCGCTCATGAAACGATTGTCCTGCCGGCCGGTGAGGCGACCAAATCCTTCGGGCCCTTCGAAGATCTGCTCAACGAACTCCTGCAGCGCGGCGTCGAACGCGCCACCACCCTGGTCGCGCTCGGCGGCGGCGTTATCGGCGATATCACCGGCTTTGCCGCGGCCACGCTGTTGCGCGGCATCAACTATGTGCAGGTGCCAACGACATTGCTGGCACAGGTCGATAGTTCCGTCGGCGGCAAAACGGCGATCAATGCGGGCCCCGGCAAGAACCTGGTCGGCAGCTTCTATCAGCCCCGGCTCGTACTCGCCGATACGGAAACGCTCGATACCCTGCCCAAGCGCGAATTATTGGCGGGTTATGCCGAGACGGTAAAATATGGCCTGCTCGGCGATGCTGAATTTTTCGCCTGGCTCGAAGCCAATGGCGCCGCCCTGCTATCGGGCGACCATCAGGTGCGCGTGGAGGCGGTGGCCAAAAGCTGCCGGATGAAGGCCGCCATCGTTGCCGAGGACGAGCAGGAACGCGGCAACCGTGCCTTGTTGAATCTAGGCCATACCTTCGCGCACGCGCTGGAAGCCGAGACCGGTTTCGGCGAAAAATTGCTCCACGGAGAAGCCGTTGCCATCGGCATGGTGTTAGCGTTCGAGCTATCCGCCCGCCTGAATTTGTGCTCGCCCGACGATGTCGCGCGGGTGCGCCAGCATTTGCAATCCGTCGGACTGTCCGTCGCGCCGCCCGCTCATCCCAAGGGACAGTGGGACATTGAGCGCCTGATAACCCTGATCGGCGCCGATAAAAAAGTTGCCCAAGGCCGGCCGGTCTTCGTTCTCGCCCGCGCTATCGGCGATGCCTTCATCGCGCGCGATATCGATCTCGGCGACGTCGAGGCCGTGCTGGGGCAAGCCATCGCTGCCTGAACCCGTTGCAACCTGTGAACCCCATGAAGCCAGCTATCCATGAGTGAACCCGTCTTCCTGATCATCATCGCGATCATTGTCCTGTTATTGTTGTCGGCCTTTTTTTCCGGCGCCGAGACCGCGCTTACCGGCGCGTCGCGGTCGCGCATGCACCAGCTCGAGATCGACGGCAATCGGCGCGCCAGCTTGGTCAACCGGTTGCGCCGTCGCCAGGAACGTTTGATCGGCTCCATCCTGGTCGGCAATAACATCGTCAACATCCTGGCCGCCGCGCTAGCGACCAGCTTGCTCATCGAACTATTTGGCGATGCCGGCGTGTTCTACGCAACGGTGATCATGACGCTACTGGTGCTGATTTTTTCCGAAGTCCTGCCGAAGACCTACGCCCTTCGCCACGCCGACCGGGTGGCGCTCTATGCCGCCCCCCTATTACGTCCCGTCGTCGCCCTATTTTCGCCAGTAACGCGTTTGATAGAAACGATCGTGCGCGCTCTGCTGAGTCTTGGCGGCGACCGCACCCCCAGCGATAGCCGCAAGGTCCGTGAGGAGGAGATACGCGGCGCCATCGGTCTACACGCCGGCGCCGACGAGAACGCGGCAGATGAGGGCGTGATGCTGCGCGGGGTTCTCGATCTTGACGATGTCGAGGTCGGCGAGATCATGACCCACCGCACAGACTTGGAAATGGTCAACGCCGATCTATCGCCGGCACAGATCGTCTCCCAGATCCTGCGGAGCCAATTCACGCGGCTGCCGCTTTATCGCGGAGACCCCGACAATGTTATCGGGGTTTTGCGCGCAAAAGCCTTGTTGCGCGAGGTGCAGAACCATGACGGCCACATCGACGAGATAGATGTTCCGGCGTTGGCGGCAAAACCCTGGTTTGTGCCCGAATCAACCGACTGTCTCAGCCAGTTGCAGGCGTTTCGCCAGCGCGGCGAACATTTCGCGTTGGTCATCGATGAATACGGTGCGCTGCAGGGCGTGGTGTCGCTGGAGGATATCATCGAGGAGATCGTCGGCGAAATTGCCGACGAGTACGATATTCCAGTGGCCGGCGTACAACGCCAGGAAGACGGTTCCTGCATTGTCGATGGCCGCGTCACTATTCGCGATCTCAACCGGGAATTCGCCTGGAATTTGCCCGACGAGGAGGCCGCAACGATTGCCGGCCTGATATTGCACGAAGCGCGGTTCATCCCCAACGAAGGCCAAAGCTTCGCTTTTCATGGTTTCCGGTTCGACGTGCTGAGCCGCGAGGCCAACCAAATTCGCTCGCTGCGCATCACCCCGTGGCATGACGAAGGCGGCGAAATTCTGTCCGAGACCGAGCCCACCGCGGGCGATCGCGATGGAACGTCCCCCACAACGTCTTGACCGCCTACCGCCGGAACTCTATTGCGGCCCTTACTCGAAAACAGGAGTTAGCGGATGCCCCTTTCACCGCCTCAGCCGCGTGAACATTTTCACACACGCGATATCACCTGCACCGGATACCGGCGCGAAGACGGTTTGTGGGATATCGAAGGCCATCTGACCGACACCAAGACCTATGCGTTCTCCAACAATGAGCGCGGCGAGGTAGCGCCCGGTGTGCCGGTCCACGAAATGTGGATACGCCTTACCGTGACCGACACACTGGAAATCAAACAGGTCGAAGCCGTGACCGACTTCAGCCCCTTCGCCATATGCCGCGAAGTGGCGCCGAACTTCCAGCGCCTCGTCGGACTGCGCATGGGCCCAGGCTGGCGCAAGCGCGTCCTCGCCCAGGTTGGCGGCGTGGAAGGCTGCACTCATATCGTGGAGTTGTTGGGGCCGGTCGCCACGACGGCGTTTCAAACGATTTTCCCGGTTAAGAACCGCGAACAGCCGGATACAAACGCGTCGTCAGACAAGCCGCCGCGCTTACTAAACACCTGTCATGCGTTTCGCAGCGACGGTGAAAAGACGAAAGAATTTTGGCCTAAATTTTATGACGGGCCCGAAGCGTAGCCCCGATACTGCAGAGCGGAATTAACCTGTGGCGCGAAATCGCTGTGACGCCGCCGGGAATTCGTCGCCCCTTTGAGGGTCGGCGTAATTTCCCTCAACAGTCGTGAACGGCGCGCGCGGCTGTTGATCAACAGGTTGCTGAGCCCGCTGTAGCTGATAAGACGCAATGAAGACCCGGATAGCCGCCGTACGCGACAAATCGCCGGCACTGCTATCGACCTCGCAACACAATTCATCGATGGTTAAATGCTCGCACTGCGCTATGTCGGCAAGTCCCGACCAGAACTCGGGCTCGAGCCGGATGCTGGTGCGGTGTCCGTTCACAGTGATGTTGCGATTAATCAACATCTCAAAAATCTCCATTTGTAGCCGGCACCGCCCCGCTTATGGGACGAAGCACTTGGGTTGGGTGCACCGTAATGCGCCCCCGTTGGTTCTGCAACGTTATATTTATAAGCGTTTCATTCTTAAACAAAGATTAAGAAATCGGCCCATTAACCTTAATGTGGTTCGTTTGGCGCCCGCGCCTTTATCGACAAGGCGTGTAATCCGTCGGAAAACTCGTCGGCGAGCAGGGCGTGGATCAATCTTTC
>JBLHHE010000243.1:0-4447 GCA_047616465.1 Alphaproteobacteria bacterium | reverse complement strand
TTTGGCGCTTTCCAGCACGTCTTCGACATGCCCGGCGACCTTGACCTTGCGCCATATCTTGCGCACCACTCCCTTGCCGTCGATCAGGAAGGTCGCGCGTTCGATGCCCATATATTCCCGGCCGTAGAGTTTCTTTTGGACCCAGGTGCCGAAGGCTTCGCACACCGCGCCATCGTCGTCGCTGGCCAGGGTGAACGGCAATTCGTACTTCGCTTTGAAATTATCGTGGCGCTTCACGCTGTCTTTCGACACGCCGATGATGGTGGCGTCGATGCCGCTGAAGTCGGGCATCATATCGCGAAATCCGCAGGCCTCTTTGGTGCAGCCCGGGGTGTCGTCCTTTGGATAGAAGTAAAGCACCACCGTTTGACCCTTTAGGTCTTTCAGGCTGATGGTGCCGCCGCCATCGGTGGTCATGGAGAAGGCGGGCGCCTTGTCACCTTCGGAAACGCTCATGGGGTAGGTTCCTTTTTGAATATTAATCTTACGTGTTTGCCGTGCCGCGAAGCGCGTCGGCAGGCTCTTCGATAAGTTCATTGTAATAGCCGAATACGCGATCCGCCGTTTCGCGTACTTTCGCCTCAAGTGCGGCAAAGTCAACGGCGCCGGCCGCCGCGGTAAGCGTGGCGCGTAACGGCGCGGGAAATTTCTCAGGCACTGCGTCGCCCTCGATGGTAATTCGTAATAGTCCCTGTAGGCGCCGCCACAGCCGGGTTGCTTCGATCAAATCGTCGGCTTTATCACGGTCGAGCAAGCCGGCTCCGGCAAGCTTGTTGTAGGCGGTCACCGTGCCGGTATCGAGAATGTCCGGGTGTTCATGGGCATGGCGCAGTTGAAGGTATTGGCAGATAAATTCGCAATCGACCAATCCGCCGCGCAGATATTTTATCTGCCAGATGCTTTTAACCGGGTGTCCGCCGGCATGGCGGTGGCGCATCTCGGACACCGCCAACAGCAGATCGCCGGGGGTGCGTTCGGCAACCAAGGACTCGCGGATCGCCCTGTCGATCCGCGTTGCGAATGCCGGCTTGGCGGCCACGACCCGCGCCCGGGTTAACGCAAGATGCTCCCACGTCCAGGCGCTCTTGCGCTGGTATTGGGCAAAAGTTTCCAGGCTTACCGAGATCGGACCGGCGTTACCCGAGGGGCGCAGGCGCATGTCGACTTCAAAAAGACCACCTTCGCCGGTCATCGCCGTCAGCGCGTTGATCAGCCGCTGGCCAAGCCTTTGATAGTAGTGGGGCAGGGAGAGCGGTTTGGCGCCGTCGGAGGCTGGAGGTTCGCCAGTGCTCTCCGGGCTGTCATAGAGGAAAACCAGGTCGAGGTCCGAGGTCGCCGAAAGTTCCCGGCCGCCCAGCTTACCCAAGGCCAAAACGGCGAAACCGTCACCGGGACAATGCCCGTGTTGGAGTGCGAACTCCCTTAGTACCAGGGGCAATAGTCCCCGGATCGTGGTGTCGGCGATGTCGGAGAACGCTAGGTCGGCGCGGTCGATATCGGTTTGGTTGCGCAAGATCTGCACGCCGACGCGAAATTTCTCGTCGTTGGCCCAGCGCCGCGAGATGTCAAGGACGTCCTGCATGTCACGGGCTTGATCCAGCTTTTCGTCGAGGCTCGTCTTCATCGACGCGGCGACGGGCAGCTCTCTGAAATTGGTGTCGAGTACACCGTCGAGCAACAACGGGTTGCGGCTTAGGATTTCGGCCAGGCGCGGCGACCCGCCGACTATCTCGGCCACCAGGTCGAGGATGCCGGGGTTGACGAGGAACAGGGAAAACAACTGGACGCCCGCTGGCAGCCCCGCCAGCAATTCGTCGAACCGGCGGAACGCAATGTCGGGATTGGCGGTGCGCCCGAGCGCGGCCAACAAAGCTGGCATCAACTCGGTGAGGATTTCCCGCGCGCGGGTGCTGCTGGTCGCCCGGTAGCGGCCGTGGTGCCAGCCACGGATCGTCGACGAGATGGATTCGGTATCGGTAAATCCCATGTCGAGCAGAGTATTCAAGGTATCGGGATGATCCTCGCCCCCGGTAAAGACCAGAACGCCGGCGCCGCCGAGCGACGGTGATTCTTCGAACAATTCCGCGTAATGATTTTCCACCGTTCTCAAATGGATCAGCAGTTCGGCCTCGAAACTTTCCCGGTCGGGGTAGCCCAGAAACGCGGCGATGTTTTGCAAACCGGCATCGTCCTCGGGCAGCGTGTGGGTTTGCTGGTCATCGACCATCTGTAACCGGTGTTCCAGGGTCCGCAAGAAGCGATAGGCCGTGATCATATCGGTGCCGGCCTGCTCGGTGACCCGCTCGGCGGTGATTAAGGCGCGTATGGCGTCCGTTGTGCCCGTGGTGCGCAAGGACGGGTCGCGACCGCCCCAAATGAGTTGCTGGGTTTGGGCGAAAAATTCGACTTCGCGAATGCCGCCGCGGCCCAGTTTGATGTTGTGTCCGCCGACAGCCACGGTGCTGCCGCCTTTGTGGGCGTAGATCTGACGTTTGATCGAGTGAATATCCTCGATCGCCGCGAAGTCCAGGTGGCGCCGCCACACAAAGGGGCGCAGCGCGTGCAGAAACCGCGTGCCGGCTTCCTGATCTCCCGCGACAATCCGCGCCTTGATCATCGCCGCGCGTTCCCAGTTCTGGCCCAGGCTTTCATAGTAGGTCTCGCCCGCCAGGGTCGAAATGGCGACCGGTGTCGCGCCGGGGTCGGGACGCAGCCGCAAATCGGTCCTAAATACGTAGCCGTCGCCCGTGCGTTCGTCCATCAGCCGGACTAGGTTGCGGGTCAGCCGCACAAAGGCAGTCTGTAGTTTGTCGGCGGCCGCAGTCTTTACCGCCTCTTCGTCGTACAGAACGATAAGATCGATATCACTGGAATAGTTGAGTTCGAACGCGCCCAGCTTGCCCATGCCGATCACGAACAGGCCGCAATTCTGGTCGGCGTTGTCGGGATCGGGCAGTTCGATGGCGCCGGCATCGTGGGCGCTTCGCAGCAAGCTCTTCAGCGCGACCCCGAGAGCGCGATCGCAGAAACGGCTCAACCGCTCGGTGACCTTTTCCAGTGGCCATTGCCCAGAGATGTCGGCAAGCGCGGTCAGTACCGCTACCTGTCGTTTTGCTTTCCGCAGGGCGGCCCCGACCGCCGCAATGTCGGATAGGGTCTCGGCGGCGGATAACTCGGTCAGTGTCGTATCGAAAGCTTGATCGGGCCCGGTCTCGAAAAGGCTCGCCAGAAACCCAATATCACGCACAATAGTCTGGGCAAGAAAGGGGCTGCTCCCGAACGCCGCCTCAAGTACGGTGCCGATTGCTCTGTCGTTGAACGCATTTTGGGCGAACCGGCGCACCGCCGTATCGTCTATTCGATCAGCAGCCTCGTGAAACCGTTCGATTCCACGCGCGAGGCGCTCTGGATCAGCCGGTCTAGGGTGTCTTTCGAGGTCTGACGCGAGGGTAAAGTGCATGGCACAGTTTGATTTTCAGACAGACTGCGGTATGCCGTGGGTCGGGTCAAGGCCGCGCTACGATCCGGGATCGAGCGCGACACGGGATTGTGCTGGGTGATAGTCCGAAGTTCGAAGTTTCTGCTGCTATTTTTTGCGGCCACCTTGCTGGGCGCGGCTATGTTCGCCGTCGTTGCGGTATGGCAACTCAGCCGCGGTCCGGTCAGCCTGAGTTTCCTCACCCCCTATGTCGAAGACGCCTTAAGCGGCGGACAGAATAATGTTCAGGTCCGTCTCCATGACACGGTTATCACGTGGGCCGGTCTGGAACGTACGCTGGATTTACGCGCTGTCGGCCTGGAAATTATCGATCGCAATGGCGAGGTTGCGGCCGCGGTGCCGGAACTATCGGTGCAGTTGAGTTTGCGGGCGTTGATGCGGGGGCTTGTCGCGCCCACGGGGCTCGAACTATTTGGCCCACGGCTGAGGGTGATACGCACGCCGGATGGCAAGGTCATTGTCGGAATAGGCGCTGTAGCCGCAGACGGCGAAGCAGAACGCGGCGGTATGAGCCTGATCGCCGGGCTGTTGCAGGAGCCCAACCTGGAGTCTTCCACCGGTTACTTGCGCCGCGTGTCGATTCTAAGTGCGCTGGTCGAATTTGAAGATCGTCAGACAGGGCGCAATTGGACAGCTCAGCGCGCCGATATTGCGCTGGAGCGCGATGAGAATGGCATCCGGGCAGACGGCACGATCGTCCTGGACACGGGCGGTGATTCCGCCCGCTTCGAAGTGTCCGGGTTGCTGAACCCGATTACCCAGTCGGTAGAGCTTGGCGTAACGTTCGACGATCTGTCCCCGCCGGTGCTGGCGTCGTTGGATGCGCGGTTAAATTTTCTTGACCGGTTTAAGTTGCCGGTTTCGGGAACGGTGGCGCTCTCGCTCTCGGCGTCCTTGGCGGCAGAGAATGTTAATTTCGATTTGACCGGTGGGGCGGGTGAAATCCTG
>JBLHHE010000242.1:0-4454 GCA_047616465.1 Alphaproteobacteria bacterium | reverse complement strand
CTGAACTGGGTATTTGCCTTTAACCATGGCGAAGCCGTTGCGTGTTTTGGCAAGGCACTTGATGCCGATCCTAGCTGCGCGATGGCCCACTGGGGTGTGGCTTACGCCACGGGCCCGAATTACAACCTGCCCTGGCAGCGATACGACCCCGACGGACGGGCGCAAGCGCTCGCAGGAGCCTACGACGCGACCGAGCTCGCCCTGTCGCACGCCGAGGGCGTCACGCCCGTGGAACAGGCGTTGATCCGCGCACTTCCGGCGCGCTATCCCCAGCGCGATCCGATCGAAGATCTGTCACCGTGGAACAAGGATTTCACCGACGCGATGCGCCAGATCTACAAGGAGCACCCGGACGACCTGGACGTCCAAACCGTCTTCGCCGATGCAATCATGAACGAGACCCCGTGGCAGATGTGGGATCTCAAAACTGGCGACGTCGCCGAAGGCGCTGGCACTGTTGAGGCGCGGGAGGTTTTAGAGACTGCGTTCCGCGGCATTCCAGCAAGCTGGGATCACCCGGGGCTGCTTCATCTTTATGTCCATCTTATGGAGATGTCGCCGTTCCCGGAATTGGCATTGCGCGCCGGCGACAGGCTCCGCGAGATCATGCCGGACGGCGGCCATTTGATCCATATGCCGACCCATATCGATGTGCTGTGCGGCAACTATCACGACGTCGTCGTCTACAATCAGAAAGCCATCGTCGCCGACCGAAAATATTTGGAACGGGCGGGCGCGCTGAACGTCTATTCGATGTATCGAACGCATAACCATCACTTCGCGATATATGGCGCCATGTTCCTCGGCCAGTTCACGCCGGCGATCGAGGCCGCTCAGGAATTGATCGATACAACACCTGAAGATCTTTTGCTGGTGCCGTCGCCGCCTATGGCAGACTTTATCGAGGGATATTTGCCGATGAAGCAGCATGTATTGATCCGCTTCGGTAAATGGCAGGAGATCATCGACCAGAACTTGCCCGAGAACCAGGAGCTCTATTGTTCAACGACGGCGATGATGCTCTACGCCAAGTCGGTCGCGCATTCGGCCATGGGTAACGTCGCCGAGGCGGAACGAGAAAAGGCGGCCTTCCTAGAAGCGAAGACAAAAGTTCCGGAGAGCCGCCGCGTGCACAACAACGTGGTGGTGGATTTGCTCGAGATCGCTGAGGAGATGTTGAACGGTGAGTTGGAGTACCGTCGCGGAAACCATGACGTTGCGTTCGCGCATTTGCAGAAGTCGGTCGAGTTGGACGACGATCTGCCGTACGACGAGCCCTGGGGTTGGATGCAGCCAACTCGACATGCGCTCGGCGCGCTTCTACTAGAGCAAAATCGGTTGGACGAGGCAGAAGCGGTTTACCGCCAAGACCTCGGGCTGGATCAGACGCTGAGCCGAGCCTGTCAGCATCCGAACAATTTATGGAGCTTACATGGGCTCCATGAATGTCTGACCCGACGCGGTGAAAAGATCGAGTCGGTCCTGATCAAGCAGCAATTGGATCAGGCACTTGCACGATCGGAAGTTCTGGTTCACGCGTCCTGCTATTGTCGGCAAAAGGCAGTTGCTTAACGCACCGTGCCAGAGGTGTGTACGACCGCTTTGGGTCAACTCCAGCCGTCATCACCCACGCCGTTTTACGGCAGGTTTACCCCCGATTCCAGCCGTGAAATCACTCGATGTCCGAAGTTGGAGTAACAACGGTCGTCACTAGCGGGTGCCGTTGACGACCGGAAATAGCCATACTCGGACCTCGATATTGTATACTCGTCGCACCTGATCAGCCCAAAACCAGCCGGTCGTTAACACTCTCCCATTTTACAGCGCCAGTGATCATGACAGCCACAGTGCAAGAGGCCGCAGCACCCAGTCCCAAAGAAAAGGTCGTGGCGATAAGCGTAATGTGCCTCGCGTCGTTGTGCTTCATTGCCATGCACGGCTTCATCAAGTCCGTGCGCGGCGACGTGCCGGTTGGCGTAATCTTGTGGTCGCAATTTGCTTTCCAGACCGTAATTCTGACCGCGCTGTTCGCCCGGCACCTACCACGCATTCTGACTCCGAACATGCTCGGCCTGCAGATCGCCCGTGCGGTCGCTCAGATCGCAACTATCTGCCTCATGTTTATCGCCGTCGGCCTGATGCAACTCGCCGATGCGATCGCAATCGGATTCGTCGCGCCACTGCTGATCACCGCTTTATCGGTAGCGTTCCTGAAAGAGAAAGTGAAAGCCCAACATTGGTTGGCCATTCTGGTTGGCTTTGCTGGTGTTATAATCGTCATTCAACCCGGCGCCGGTATCTTTAACGCGGTGGCTCTGTTGCCCCTTGGCGCCGCATTCTGTGCCGCGATCTATCAAACGATGACGCGCCCGATCGCTCGGACTGTCGAACCGCGGACGATGCTCTACACTGCGACACTTATCGGGCTCGTGACGACATCGGTGGCGCTGCCATTTTTCTGGCAGATGCCGAGCCTCGAACAGCTTACTTTTCTGCTCGCCGCCGCCTGTCTTGGGGCCATGGCGCACTTCCTGCTGATCAAGGCCTACCAGATAGCACCGGCCTCGCTTGTCGCGCCGTTTTCATACAGCGAATTGATTTGGGCGTCGGCAATCGGCTTCGCTGCTTTCGGCGACGTGCCCACTGTAACAACGTTGATCGGCGGTGCGGTGCTCGCCGCAAGCGGACTTTATCTGCTTAGTCGCCAATATACATGAAGGGGCTATCCGGGATGCCGGTGCACCGTTTTGGGCGACTAGACCGAGGTGACTGCCCTCGACTAAATGGTGTGAGGAACATCTGCAGATTTGCTGCCCGTTCACGTCAACTTTGGGTCACTGCCCCCGATTTCGGACGTAAAATCATGCGATGGCTGCTTTGGGGTGTAAACCGGTCGTGATTGAGGGTGCCCGCTGACGGCGGCTTTTAGCCAATAACAGACTTCGGCGGAACCATTACGCATTGACCTTTAGGGCGCTTTAGCAGGTTCGCCGACTTGATCGAGTGCATTGCGGATACGACGTCTCGGCTCGGCATCGAAGTAGGGCAACCGATCCAATACAACTTCCAGGATCTCGGAAGGCAAAGCCTCGTGCAGTCGCCGAAACTGTTCCGCTGCGTCATCCAGCCGTCCTAATTCGAAGTAAACGACGCCGAACAACAAATAGGGCAAAGGGAATCCCGGAACCCTTGCAATTGCTCCGGTGAAAAGTTCAATCGCCTGGTCGTAGTCGCGCAACAGATAGTGGGAATGCCCGGTGCAAAAATAATAGATGCCGTCCGGTACCGGCTCCAGCTCCAACGCGCGCGCACCCATTTCGGCACCCCTCGCCGGGTCGCCGGCATAGTTCAATGCTTCGGTAAACCAGAGATGGGTTTCGGCATCGTGCGGACCGAGTGCGATGGCCCGCTCGAAGCTTGAAGCTGCCTCATCGTATCGCCTGTTGAATGTCAACGCCCAGCCGAGGTGAGCATGGGCCACCGCCAAGCCTTCATCAAGTTCGACTGCACGCTGCGCGTCGGCCATAAACTGATCGAAGTTCTTTTCGAACCCCGGAAACCCAAACGTCCAGCCATGCTGGATCACGCGACACCGAAAAGCGTAGGCGGCCGCGAACTCGGGATCGAGCTCGATCGCCTTGTTCAGCGAATGCAACGCCGCTAGCGTTCCCTCCGGATCAAGCCGGAGCAATTCCGCTCTGCCGCGCAGGTACCACTCGTAAGCCTCAACATTGTCGGTCACATGCTGGCGCGGCTGGACGGCTTCCTGCGCCGTCAGGCTGACCTGCAGTGCCGCCACGATCTTCTCGGTGATCTCGTCCTGAAGCGTGAAGATGTCGTCCAGCGCGCCGTCGTAACGGTCGGCCCAGATATGCCCACCTGTCGCCGCCTCGATCAGCTGCGCATTTATGCGAACGCGGTTGCCCGCCTTGCGCACGCTGCCTTTCAGCACGTGGGCGACACCGAGCTTGCGGCCCACATCGCCGATATCGATCTTTTGACCCTTGAAGGCGAAGGCGTTGTTTCGCGATACCACGAACAGGTTCTGCAGCTTCGACAGGTCGGTGATCAGGTCCTCCGAAATGCCGTCGGAGAAGAACTCCTGCTCGGGATCGCCCGACATGTTGTCGAAAGGTAGGACGGCGATCGAAGGCTTCTCTGGCAATATAGACGACGCCTGCACTGACGCGGTATCGGCCCGAACTGCGGTAGCGACATCACCGGCCGACCACCGATAAACGCGAACCGGCCCGGCGATGTTCTTTAGGGTACGCTCACCCAGATCCTCGAAGTTCAGATCGATCTTGCCGAGCACCTGCTGGTGGGCACTGCTCGAGATGCAGATGCCACCTGGGTCCGCTTCGGCTTCGAGACGCGCGGCGACATTCACGCCATCGCCATAGATGTCGTCGCCATCGATAATGATGTCGCCGAGGTTGATGCCGATCCGGAAA
>JBLHHE010000241.1:0-4474 GCA_047616465.1 Alphaproteobacteria bacterium | reverse complement strand
AATGCGCGCCGCGACATTCACCGTATCGCCCCACAAGTCGTACATGAACTGACGCTGACCGACGATGCCGGCGACGACAGGACCGAAATGAATGCCCACCCGTACTTTCCAACCGGGTTCGAGAGCCTCCGAAGCCGCCGCCATTTCCAAACCGCACTTCACACTTGCGAGTACCGGGTTTTCGACCTTTTGCAACAAACCACCGGTCGCTAAAAAAGCATCGCCGATCGTCTTTATTTTTTCCAAACTGTGAGAAAGTGCAATGTCTTCGAAGGCCTCAACCAAGCCCTGAAGTTGTCCGACGACGGTTTCAGGTGGGGTTCGATCGCAATAGGCGGTAAACCCGACGATGTCGCAAAACAGCACGGCAACTTCTTCGAATCTCCGCGGCTGTATGGTATCCGTCGCCTTCAATTCCTGAACGGCCCCCGGCGGCAAGATCGCATGGAGTAATTTGTCCGACCGTTTTTGCTCGCCTTCGAGCTGGTCTAGGTAACCCGCCTCTTGATCCCGCAAACGTTTTTTCTCGAGACTCGCGCCGACGCGCGCTTTCAAGAGCGTCGCATTAAAGGGTTTCGGCAGATAATCTTCTGCGCCAAGTTCGATGCAACGCACCACGCTTTCAAGCTCATCGAGGGCCGAGATCATAATCACCGGAATGTCGCGAGTGGCCATATCCGACTTAATATGCTCGAGCGTTTCGTAGCCATTCATCTCCGGCATCATGACGTCGAGCAAAACCAGGTCGAACTTGCCCGTTTCAAGCGCTGCGAGGGCTTCGCGGCCGTTTTCGACCTCGGTGATATTTTCATAGCCCTGCCGGCGTAAACGCCGTGTCAGCGTGTAACGATTGTCATCGTTATCGTCGACGACCAGCAATGCCGGGGCGTTATGACTCATTCACCGGCTTCCGTTGGCAGCAGCGCGACGATCTTGGACAGCAGCCGCTTAATATCGACAGGTTTGGTGTCATAGTCGTCACACCCTGCCGCGAGCGCCTTTTCGGCATCCCCCGGCATCGCGTGAGCAGACAAAGCGATCACCGGAATATTCTGTGTCGCCGACTCAGATTTAAGCTTGCGTGTAGCCTGCCAGCCGTCGAGAACGGGCAGGCTTAAATCCATCAGGATTAACGCCGGCTGTTGCTCGTTCGCGATAGCCACCCCTTGTTCGCCATCGCCAGCTACGACGACTTCGTAGCCGTGCTTCTTTAGTCGATGGGTCAGCATGAAGACGTTATCGTCATTGTCCTCGACATAGAGAATTTTGGTCATCTAACTACTCACCACACCATCGGGCCGGCCCAGAATACGCGTTACTTCGCGGCGCACCTCTTCGAGCAAATCGTCGCGGTTGAACTCCGACTTTCGCAAAATTTGTTCGACGCCGCCATTTAGACGCGCGCGATCTTGCTCGCTTAAATCCGCTGCCGTTATGACGACAACGGGAATATTGGCATAGGCATCCATGGCACGGAGTTGGTTTAAGAATTCAAACCCGTCCATTTCGGGCATCATCAGATCGAGCAGGATCAGACCCGGTTTGCCGACCGCCAACTGATCGAGCGCCAACCGCCCGTTCGCCGCTTCGCTAACCAAGCATCCTTCGCCGACAAGAAGCCGGCGGAGCATTGTCCGTGTTGTATCGTCATCCTCGACGACCAAAACGCGCGCTCCGGCCACGCTGCTGAGATATCGGCTTAACACATCGCGCAAATTATCCCGGCTCACCGGTTTGTTCATATAATCAGCCGCACCAAGCGCGTAGCCTTTGTTTTTATCGTCGAGGATGGTGCACATCACAACCGGTATATCGGCCAGCGCACTATCGGCTTTAAGTTCCCGCAGAACCTCCCAGCCATCGGCCCCCGGCATCAGAACATCCAGCGTGATAACCGCCGGGTTTAGCTCGCGGGCTAGTTTCAGGCCTTCCTTGCCGTCGCTTGCCGTCACTACCTCGAACCCGTCTTTCGAGATATGGCGCTCCATCAAGTTACGGACCGTCACATCGTCGTCGATAACGAGCACAAGATTTCCACGCCCGCCGGTACCTCTCGAAACCGGTGCGGCACCATCGTAAGCTTGTTCGCCTTCCTCGCGAATGTCGGCAACGTGAACGGGCAGGGTTGCGGTGAACGTGGTTCCCACGTCCGGCTCGCTTTCAACAGAAATATCCCCCCCCATCAATTTGCACAGGCGCTGACTGATGGTGAGGCCGAGCCCGGTTCCGCCATATTTGCGCGTGGTCGAGGCGTCGGCTTGGCTAAACTCCTGGAACAGCCGCGCCATCTGCGCTTCTGATATGCCAATGCCGGTGTCGGCGACAGCGAACGACAGGCAATCCCCCCCTGCACTCGCCTCGCGCCGCACGGTAACGGTAACCGTGCCCTTGTCGGTGAATTTGCAGGCGTTAGACAGCATATTGAAGATAATTTGGCGCACACGGGTGGGGTCGGCGTGCATTTGGCCCACATCGTCGGCGCAATCGACGGTGAGCGTGTTGTCGTTCTTTTGCGCCAGCGGTTGGACCATGGTCGACACTTCATCGAGCATCGTGCTCACCTTGAAGTCCTCGGACAGCATTTCGATCTTACCGGCTTCGATCTTCGACAGATCGAGAATTTCGTTGATCAAATTGAGAAGATGTTTACCGGCGCCGTTGATGCGGTCGAGCGGCTCGACGAAATCGTTCAGACCATCGTCTTCGGCATCTTCGCGGAGCATTTCGGCGATGCCGATCACGGCGTTCAGCGGGGTGCGCAGCTCGTGGCTCATATTCGCCAGAAACTGGCTCTTGGTGCGTGTCGCCTCCATCGCCTGATCGCGCGCCTGGGCCAGATTATCGACCAGTTCACCGAGCTGAATTTCACGCTGTTTGAGCTCGGTAATATCGGTGTAGATCGCCACCAGTCCGCCGTCAGCAGTGCGGTGATGCGCAATCTGCAGCCAGCGTCCGTCGCTGAACTGCCGCAGCAAAGTGCGGCCACTGTGCCGGATTGCGTGGGTCCGTTCGAGTTCGGCTTCGACTGACACGGCATCGATCTCGAATACGCCGCGCTCAATGCCGGTGCGAAAAAAATCCTTCCACGCCGTCCCCGGCGTTACTTTGTCGCTGATCGCGGAAAAATAATCCTTGTAGACACCGTTCGACATGATCAATCGGTCTTCGGCATCGAACAGCGCAAAACCGTCACTGATGGATTCGATGGCGTCGAACAATTGCGTGCGCGCACCTTCTGCTTGGGTATGCGCAACTTGTAATTGGTCGATCAATTCCTGCTGTTGCTTCTGGCGGTTTTTTAGCTCGGTAACATCTGTGTAGGTCGATACCGTGCCGCCTTCTGCTGTTTGGTGATCGCTGATCTGCAGCCAAATATCACCGTCAATATACTGCTCGCGCGATCCTTGGTGTTCGGCGCGGCGTTCCAACACATTTCCGAGCCATGCATCGATATCGTCCACTTCACCAACCAGAGGAAACATTTTCCGCTCCAACGCGGCACGCATAAAATCTGCGAACCGGGTGCCGGGTGTTACCATTTCGGAAACGCTGTCGAAGTACTTACGGTAGACGCCGTTGGACATGACCAACCGGTCGTCGGCGTCGAATAGCGCGAAGCCTTCCGAAATGGCTTCGATTGCTTCGCCTAACTGCACCCGCGACGAAACTGCATCCAGTTGGGCTTTCCGGGTTTCTTCAACCATGAGCGCGAGTTCCGCCTCGGCGCGCTCGCGCTCGTGGGTGATCTGCCAACGATCGATCGCCAATCCCAGATGGGTTGCGAACTGAACCGCTACTTTCACATCTTCATCGCTGAAACATTCGGCCCGCGTGGCGCTGAACGAGAGCGCACCCAACACCCGGCCATAAGCTTCCAAAGGGACCACCAGTAAAGAGCCCAGCTCTCCACTCGCCACCGCCGGATCCACGATATTGGATATCTCGCCAATCGATTTTTGCAGTTCGTTGTGGAACCGCATCTGTCCGGTACGGATAACCTCGCCTGGTAGGCCGTTCGACAGCGGCACCGACTCAATCGTGACTTTCTCGGTGCCGCGGCGCGTATCGAGCAGTGTTTCAAAACGATAAGTATCGTCTTCACTGCTGCGCAGCGCCAAGGTGCAACGATTAAAGTCAAATACCCATTTAATCTTGTTGACCGATTGCGAAAGCAGATCGTCCAGGCTCTTCGACTTCGCGATCAGTAGGACAATATCGAACAGCAGAGCATAGCGCGCGGCTTGAGCTTGCCAGGATTCCTGTGCGGCTCGTTCTTCTTGTGCCTGATCCAATGACATCCGCGGCTTAAGCAGCCAGTCCTTGCTTAATCATATCGTCCACTTCGATTTTAAGCGCGTCGGCAACGATATTAAGATAGACGCCCATTCCTGACAACGCGACGATTTCGACAATCTCGGCATCGCTGATACCCATATCGCGCAGCTTGTCGAAGTCGCCATCCGTCAGTTCGTTC
>JBLHHE010000240.1:0-4479 GCA_047616465.1 Alphaproteobacteria bacterium | reverse complement strand
CGCCCATATCATCAAACGGCGTTTCGTGATCTCGCGGGTGTTCGCGCAATATATGGAGCCGCGCGGCGCCATTGGCGTCTACGACGAACGCGAAGACCGCTTTACCCTGCATGCCGATGTGCAATACCCCCACCGGGTGCGTCAGCTCCTGGCGGAGAAGATTTTCTCGATCCCCGAACAAAATATCCGTGTTGTCGCCCGCGACGTGGGCGGCGGCTTCGGCACCAAAGGCTGGCAGTATGCCGAGCATCGCCTGGTTCTGTGGGCGGCGCGTAAGGTCGGGCGTCCGGTTAAATGGACGTGCGAACGCAGCGAGGCGATCCAGGCCGACGAGCATGGGCGCGACAACGTCACCGAAGCCGAGCTGGCATTCGACGCGCAAGGCAAGGTGGTGGGTCTGCGGGTCGATACCGTGGCCAACATCGGCGCCTATTTGTCGGCGATCCGCAATCTGCTGGCGGCGTTCTCTAATGTCGGTACGCTGATCGGCGTCTATGACATCCCGGCTGCCCATGTGGCGGTGCGCACGGTGCATTCGAATACGAACCCGACCGCCCCCTATCGCGGCGCCGGACGTCCCGAGGCGACGTTTGTCATCGAACGGATGTTCGACGAGGCTGCCCGCGAGTTGGGCATCGACCCGGTCGAGTTGCGCTCGCGAAACATGATCGCCTCCGACGCCATGCCGCTAAAAACCGCGTTGGGGCTGAATTACGATTGCGGTGAATTCGCGAACAATCAGGCGGAAGTCCTGAAGATGGCGAACTACGCTGAATTCGCCAGCCGGCGCGACGAAGCCACTGGGCGCGGCAAGCTGCGCGGTATCGGCATCGCCAACCCGATTGAGCGGGCGGCGTCGCCGGCGCCCGATTTCGCCGAGATACGGTTCAGCACCGACGGCTCGGCGACCATCCTGATGGGGACCAAAAGCCAGGGGCAGGGTCACGAGACGATTTACAAACAGATCGTCGGCGAACGGCTGGGACTGGGGCCGACCGAGATGCGGGTGATCGACGGCGATACCGACCGGGTCGCCTTCGGCATGGGAACGATGGGATCGCGCTCGACGGTGATCGGCGGCTCGGCGCTTTACTTCGCCGCCGACAAGGTCATCGATAAGGCCACGGAAATCGCAGCCCACTTGCTTGAGGCGAGCGCGGCCGATTTGGAGTTCGCGGACGGCAAGTTCACCGTTGCGGGCACCGACCGGGAGATGACGTTGAGGGAAGTGGCGAAGGCCTCGTTTGCGCCCGCGAAACTACCGCCAGGCATGGAGCCGGGGCTCTTCGAGTCCGCGACCTTCGTGCCGGAAGACGACACTTATCCCAACGGCAGCCATGTCTGCGAGGTCGAGATCGATCCCGAGACCGGTACGGTCGAGATCGTCGGCTATTGGGTGGTCGACGATGTCGGCACCATGATCAATCCGACCATCGTGAAGGGGCAGATCCATGGCGGGATTGCCCAGGGCGTTGGTCAAATTTTGATGGAGCAGGTCGCCTACGACAAGGATAGCGGGCAGTTGCTCAGCGGCTCGTTCATGGATTATGCGATGCCGCGCGCCGATAATTTCTGCGCTATCGATGTCGCCAGCAACGATGTGCCCACCAAGCGCAATCCCCTCGGTGCGAAGGGGGCCGGCGAGGCGGGTACGGTTGGCGCCATGCCGTCGCTGATGAACGCAATTATGAACGCGTTGGCGCCGGTTGGCGTCGAAAACATCGAGATGCCGGCCACCCCCGAGCGGGTGTGGCGGGCTATTGAGGGTGCCAAGGGTTAGGAAAGACGGAGGCCGATGGATCGCGCAGCCGCCGATCCCAAGACGAGGCGCAAGGTTTGGCGCAAGTCGGTTTTTGGGTACGGCTATCTGGTAACGCCCGGCTTCGCCATCCTGGGATTGGCGCTGTACGACGCGATTACCCAATCCCGCTGGTATGTATTTGCAGGCCTATCCGTCTTACTGGCTATATTCTTGTTCTATCTGCCCCTGGTGAGCCATTTCAGATGCGCCAACTGCAAACGGTTCTTCCGTTACGAGCAACTGGGGCTCGAGGCTGGCGACACCGTCTATAGATGCGTCGAATGCGGGCATACCAAACAGGTGCGCGAATGGTGCGGCATGACCGACATCGTCAAATCGTCGCGGCGTCTCATACGCAAATGAGTGCGATCGAGGTTGCTATCCAGCTTTGCCGCATAGCTATGCGGTATAGCGTTTGATCGCCTCGGCGCTGAATTCCATGCCATGTCCCGGCCGGTCGGGCGGCGCCATCATGCCCTCTACGATTTGAGGCGGATCGACCCATAGGTCGTCGGGACTGCCCGCCAGGAATTCCACCAGCGCGGCGTTAGGGATCGACACCAGAACATGGATCGAGAGTTCCGGGACCAAATGGGGCGCGATCTGCACGTCATAGGCGGCGGCGAGATGGGCGATCTTCATCATCTCGCTGAAGCCGCCGCAGCGATGGATGTCGGGGTTGAGAAACTGCGCCGCCTTATGATCGATCAGGTCGCGGAAGCCGTAGCGGGTGTACTCGTTCTCGCCGGTCGCCACCGGCGTGACGATGGCGCGGGCGACTTCGGCGCATTGGGCGATATTGTCGGCGAGCACCGGCTCTTCGTACCAATATAGCGCGCAATCCTCCAACTGATTGGCGACGCGGATATTGGTCGCCACGTCCCAGCGCTGATTGGCGTCGACCAGAATTTCCATATCGTCGCCCAGCGCCTTGCGCACTTCGCGCACCCGCGTGACATTTTCCATCAGGTTCGGGCGGCCGAGCTTGAATTTGTAATGGCGGCAGCCAAGCTCGCGAAAGCCTTCGGCTTCGGTGACGATCTGATCGACGGTATAGGGCAGAAAACCACCGCTGCCATAGACCGGCACCTTGTCGGCATGGGCGCCGAGAAGACGCCACACCGGCCGATCCATGGATTTTGCCAATATGTCCCACAGCCCGATATCGATTGCGCTGATGGCGTATACCGGCACGCCCTTTTTGCGGATGCCGCGGTCGTTCTCGTACATCTTCTGCCACAGCCGCCCGACATCGCGCGGGTCTTCGCCGATCAGCAGCGGGATCAGGCTTTCTTCCAGATAGGCTCGCACCGACCCCGCGCCAAAGCCGCCGACCAGCATGGTGTAGCCGAGACCTTGCAGGCCTTCGTCGGTTTCGATGCGGGCGACGACGTAGGTGTTTGAAGCATAATATTCCGACACGGGGGGGCCGTTCGGTACGTTCATGGTGGATGTCGTGATCTTGGTGATTTTCATCGGTGCTGTCTCCGCGGTGAAACTCGCTTCATCATCGGGCGAAACGCAATATAATTGCGCCCGAAAGGGTTATGACTGTCGAGGCGACTTTCGCCAAATCCAGCCTCTCTTTGAGAAAAAATACGCCGATCAGCAGAGCGAATATAATGCTGGTCTCGCGTAGCGCCGTCACCAGGGCGATCGGGGCCTGGGTAAACGCCCATATCACCAAAGCATAGGCCGCGAACGATGCGGCGCCTCCGATGACCAACGCCGGGAGCGCCTCGATATGAATGCGCCTGATGAGCCCCGGCTTTGCCACGACCATTATTATTGCGAACGACAGCGCATTGAAAACCGAGAGCCACCCATAGTAGCCCAGAGCGGTTCCGGCCTGGCGCGCGCCCAGACCATCGACGAGGGAATATCCGGCAATAAAACAGCCGGTCGCAAAGGCAAGGGCGGCGGCGCGGGAATTGCGCAGCCCGTCTTGCTGGCGCACGAGGCTCAGGCTCATAACGCCAATGGCAATCATCAGAATGGGGAGCCATTGATTTACGGTAAGCGTCACGCCTAGAAAGACGACCGATACGCCGGCCACAAGCATTGGCGCCGTCCCCCTTGCGATAGGATAAACCTGGGTCAGGTCGCCGATCCGGTAAGACGTCATCAGGAACAGTTGATAACCGACATGAAGTACGACGCCGGCGATAATATACGGCCAGCTTGCTGGATCGGGCATCGGCGCGATTAGCAGTACGACTATGGCGATGGGGGCGTGGCCGAGCACGATAGCGGTCATGCCTAGATGCTTGTCATGGCCGCCCTTTACGACGGCATTCCACACGGCGTGCAAAACAGCCGCCGCAATGACGGCAATAAATACGGTAAGTTCCAAAATGCGTTCCCCTGGAGAAATTTAGCACCGCGTGCGACGGAAATGACAGCGCTACTCCGTTAAAGAATAAGGCCCGTGGTTTTCCACGGCCGGTGGGCTGGTCCTCAGGCCGGGTTAGGGATCAAGACAACGACATCGAATACTGGAGAAAACCATGAAACTCGGCACTGGTCTCGCCCGACGTTCCGTGTTCATCCTGGCACTGCTGATGACCCCGATGGGGGCGGTGACAGCACACGACACTCCCCTGCCGCTGGGCGATGGTAATATTTCGTCGAGCCCTGTACGGGGGCAGGTGTTTTCGTGCCAGACAAATTTTCGCCGT
>JBLHHE010000239.1:0-4486 GCA_047616465.1 Alphaproteobacteria bacterium | reverse complement strand
ACGACATCATCCAGGTGCCAAACTCCTGCTTAATCAGATGGCCGGTGTTGTTGTCGCGCTTGGCGAACAGGGGTGGCGCCATATGGAATTTCAGTTTGTAGTTGCCCTCGAACTGGTCGTTCAGACACTGGGCGAAGGCGCCGTTGGTGTAGAGGCGCGCCACCTCGTACTCGTCCTTATAGGCCAGCAGCTTGAAGTAATAGCGCGCCGCCGCCTCGGCGAGGCCGCTGCGGCCCTTGGCCCGCTCGCCTTCGGCCCTCTGCACATTGACGACGAAATCCTTGTAGCGCCGCGCATAGGCCTCGTTTTGGTAAGCGGTGAGGGTGCGAATGCGCCGCCCGACGATGTCTTCCAGGGTGGTGGCGATGTTGGGCTCTTGCAGGCGCAACGGTGTCGCCGGCGCGGCGGCCTTTTCGACCCGCGCCCGGTCGACCACGGCGCGGCGGCCCCAAAGGAAGGCGCGCTTGTTAAAATCGACCGCGACGCCGTTCAGCTCGATGGCCTGCTCCAACGCTTCGGCGGAAATCGGTACCAGCCCTTTCTGCCACGCGACGCCGAGCATGAATAAATTGGTGGCGATCGAATCGCCGAGCAGGGCGGTCGCCAGACGCGATCCCTCGAAATAGTCGGAGGCGCCGTCGCCCACCGCCACGTCGATGATCTTGGCCATCTCGGCGCCCATCAGGTTCATGTCGGGGTTGCGAGTGAAATCGCCGGTGATGGTCTCGTGGCTATTGATCACCGCGCGGGTGATGCCGGGCTGCATTTTTCCCAGAACGTCGGGACTGGCGGCGACCATCAGGTCGCAGCCGATCACCGTGTTGGCGCTGCCGGCGGCGATGCGCACCGCGTGCAAATCTTCGGGGCTGGCGCCGATGCGGATATGGCTGACCACGGCGCCGCCTTTCTGGGCGAGGCCGGCCATGTCGAGCACCGAAGCGCCCTTGCCTTCGATGTGGGCGGCCATGCCGAGCAGCGCGCCGATGGTGACAACGCCGGTGCCGCCGATGCCGGTAACGATAATACCGAAGGGGGTGTCGAGCGACGGCAGCTCGGGGGTCGGCAGCACCACATCGGCGAACGCGCCCTCGGCGCCGCCGGAGTCAATCGTCTTTGGCTTCTTCAACTGGCCGCCATGAACGGTGACGAAGCTGGGGCAGAAGCCGTTAACGCAGGAATAATCCTTGTTGCAGCTCGATTGGTCGATTGCCCGCTTGCGGCCGAACTCGGTATCGACCGGCACCACCGACAGGCAGTTCGATTTTACCGAACAGTCGCCGCAGCCCTCGCACACGGCCTCGTTGATCATCACCCGCTTGGGGGGATCGGGAAACAGGTTGCGTTTGCGGCGCCGGCGTTTTTCGGCAGCGCAGGTCTGGTCATAGATCAGTACCGTCGTTCCCGGCCAGTCGCGCAGGCCGCGCTGGACCTCATCCAACGCGTCGCGATGATGCACGGTCGTACCGTGGGGGAACTCGGTACCGATGGGATATTTGTCGGGCTCGTCGGAAACGACGACGACCTTGGCGACGCCCTCGGCGGCGACTTGCCGGGCGATCGAGTCGACCGACAAGGGACCGTCGAACGCCTGCCCGCCGGTCATGGCGACGGCGTCGTTGAACAGTATCTTGTAGGTCACGTTCACGCCGGCGGCGACCGCCTGGCGGATCGCCAAATAGCCCGAATGGTAATAGGTGCCGTCGCCCAGATTGACGAATACGTGTTTGTCGCTGGTGAACGGCGCCTGACCGACCCAGCTTGCGCCTTCGCCGCCCATTTGGGTGAAGGTGGCGGTGTCGCGGTCCATCCACAGGGACATGAAGTGGCAGCCGATGCCGGCTAGGGCGCGGCTGCCTTCGGGCACCCGGGTCGATGTGTTGTGGGGACAGCCCGAGCAGAAGTACGGGATGCGTTTGATCGTATCGGGCTGTTGCGCCAGCGACGATTCCTTGCGGGTGAGAAACGCCAGGCGTTCTTCGGTCTGCGGTGAAGTGTGGAACCGGCCCAGACGGGCGGCGATAACCTGGGCGATACGTCCCGGGCTCAACTCGCCCGACGATGGCAGAATCCATTCGCCGCTTTCGTCGTACTTGCCGAGAACATGGGGCCGCACGTTGGGGGCCCAATTATAGAGCTGTTCCTTGATCTGATTTTCGATCAGCGCGCGCTTTTCCTCGACCACGAGAATTTCCTCGAAGCCTTCGGCGAATTCGCGCAGGCCCTCGGGCTCAAGCGGCCACGACATGCCGACCTTGTACAGGCTGAGGCCGATGTCTTTGGCCTGGGCCTCGTCGATGCCCAGATCGTCGAGCGCCTGGCGCACGTCGAGATAGGATTTACCGGTGGTGACAATGCCCAGGCGCCGTTTCGGGCTGAGGATGATGGTCTTGTCGAGCTTGTTGGCGCGCGCAAAGGCCAAGGCGGCTTGGAGTTTGTAGCGATGGTGGCGATCTTCCTGGACGAGGAATTCATCGGGCCAGCGAATGTTGAGGCCGCCCTCGGGCATGCGGAAATCGGTCGGCGTGACGATGTCGACACGATGCGGGTCGATATAGACCGAGGCCGAACTGTCGACCGTCTCGGCGACCGTCTTGAACGCCACCCAGCAGCCGGAAAAGCGGCTCATCGCCCAGCCATAGAGGCCAAGATCGAGAAAGTCCTGAACCCCGGCCGGGTTGAGCACGGGAATCATAGCGTCGACGAAGGCGTATTCCGATTGGTGCGCCGTGGTCGACGATTTGCAAGTGTGATCGTCGCCGGCGAGCAGCAACGCCCCACCGTTCGGCGACGAGCCGGCCAAATTGCCATGCTTGAAAACATCGCCGGAACGGTCGACACCGGGACCCTTGCCGTACCACATGCTGAAAACGCCGTCATAGTTGGCGCTGGGGTAAAGGTTGAGCTGCTGGCTGCCCCAGACGGCGGTGGCGGCGAGGTCTTCATTGACGCCGGGTTGGAAGACGATGTGGTGTTTCTCGAGAAATTGCTGGGCGCGCTGCATCTGCTGGTCGAGGCCGCCCAGGGGCGAGCCGCGATAGCCGCTGACGTAACAGGCAGTATTGAGGCCGGCCTTCTCGTCGCGCAGACGTTGCATCATCGGCAGGCGGACCAACGCCTGGGTGCCGGTTAAATAAACCCGGCCCGATTCAAGGGCATATTTGTCGTCGAGACTGACAGCCGTTAACGCCATCGTTTCCTCCATATGACTAACCGACCCGGGGGCTGGTCCAGGGGCCAAGTCGTAGTGTCAAAACCTAAGTCGGACTGCCCTATCTGTCTACGGGTCCGACAGGTCTAAGGCGATTCAGCAATAAAGCGCATGGAACCCTGCCAGCGGCGACGAAAAATTATCGCCGCGCGGCGAAATTATAGCGAATTGTAGGGCCTGATTCGGCGTATTTGAGACAACAGGTGAAATCGCGCGGGCGCTTCGCTATACCTTGGCTCAGAACAACGTCCCCTGAGTTACTGTTTGCGAGGTATTGGTCGCGTGGCCATTTTGTTAACCGGCGCTGCCGGATTTATCGGCATGCATGTCGCCCAGGCGTTATTGGCGCGCGGCGAGAGCGTGATCGGTGTCGACAACGTCAATGACTATTATGACGTCGCCTTGAAGGAGGCGCGGCTGGCGCGTTTGCAGGCGCACCCGCAATTCCGCCTCGAACGGGTGGATATCGCCGACGATGGTGCGCTCACGCCATTTGCTGACGGTGTCGACCGGATTATCCATCTGGCCGCGCAGGCCGGCGTTCGCTACAGCCTGACCCATCCCGAAGCCTATGTGCGCGCCAATCTGGCTGGCCACCTCAATGTGCTCGAATTCGCGCGGGCTATCGGCGACGGTCTCACCAACATGGTCTATGCCAGTTCGTCCTCGGTCTATGGCGGTAACACCAAGCTGCCCTTCTCGGTCGATGACCAGGTCGACAATCCGGTCTCGCTCTACGCCGCGACCAAGAAGGCCGACGAGCTGATGAGCCACGCCTACAGCCATACCTATGGCCTGCCGCAGACGGGCTTGCGCTTTTTCACCGTCTACGGGCCGTGGGGCCGGCCCGACATGTCGGCCTATATCTTCACCTCGAAGATTCTCGCCGGCGAGCCAATCCCGGTATTCAACCATGGCGACATGCAGCGCGACTTCACCTACATCGACGATATTGTCGCCGGCGTTGTGGCGGCGCTCGATTTACCGCCGGCCGCCGATGCGCCGCGCCATCGGGTTTATAATTTGGGCAATCACCGCTCCGAGCCGCTGATGCGGTTTATTGGTTTGATCGAACAGGCGCTTGGCCAAAAGGCGGAGATCGACTTCCAGCCGATGCAGCCCGGCGACGTGCAGGCGACCTACGCCGACATCGACGCCACCCAGCGCGATCTCGGTTTCCAGCCGGCGACCCCGATCGATGTCGGCATTCCAAAATTCATCGCCTGGTACCGCGAGTATCACGGGGTTTAGGTTTTGAAACTCGGCTAGCTCTTACTA
>JBLHHE010000238.1:0-4494 GCA_047616465.1 Alphaproteobacteria bacterium | reverse complement strand
TCTCGCCGATGAACAGCATCGGCGCCTCGTCGCGCTCGCCCTCGCCGATGACCACCGTGCCATCGATGTTGAGATTGTTCAGCGCCGCGCGCATGGCCTCGACGGCGGCGGCGTCAGCCGACATCTCATCGCCCCGCCCGGTCCATTTCCAAGCCGCCAATGCCGCGGCTTCGGTGACCCGGACGGCTTCGATGGCCATGTTGCGGTCCATGATTGCCGTGTCGTTGTCAGCCATCGTCAGATATTCTCCCCGTTTAAATTTCCCAACCGCCCGAAATTGTCGCTTGGGCGGTTTGCCCTACGCCAGCGATTCGATTCGGATCATTGTCGGCGCTTCGACGACAGAATCCAATGTCGCAATTCGCGATAAGGCGCGCTGCATCGCCGATTCTTCGCATTCATGCATGTTTAAAACAACCGGCACCGCCTCGGTTTCCGAGCGCGCGCGCTGGATCATCGATTCGATCGATACCGCCTCGTCGCGAAACACCGCCGTGACGTCGGCGATGACGCCGGGCCGGTCGCTCACCATCAGGCGCACATAATACGGACCTACGTGTTTGCCGATCGGCGCTTCCGGCAATGATTGCAGGCTGCCGGCCGCTATTCCCAATGTCGGCGCCCGCCGATCGCGCGCGATATCGACCAGATCGGCGACCACCGCCGAAGCCGTCGGGCCGGCGCCTGCGCCGAGGCCCTGGAACATCGTATTGCCGACGAAATCGCCGATGGCGACGACGGCATTGTCGGCGCCTTCCACATGGGCGATGGGAAACCGCTGATCGACCATGCACGGATAGACCCGCTGCTCGAGGCCGTTTTCGGTCCGCCGGGCGCTGCCCAGCAGCTTGATCCGGTAGCCCAGCTCTTCGGCGTAATCGATGTCCAACAGTGAGATCCGCCGGATGCCTTCGGTGTAGACACCGCTAAAGTTGATGCGGCTGCCGAAGGCCAGGCTGGCCAGCAGCGCCAGCTTTTGTCCGGCATCGATGCCGTCGACATCCATGCTCGGTTCGGCCTCGGCATAGCCCAGGCGCTGGGCCTCGTCGAGAACATCTTCGAAGGTGCGGCGCTGCTCGCGCATCTCGGTCAGAATGTAATTACAGGTGCCGTTGAGGATACCGTAGACCCGGGTGATCTCGTTTCCAGCGAGCCCTTCGCGCAGGGCCTTCACAATGGGAATACCGCCGGCGACCGCGGCCTCGAAATTCAGCACCGATCCGGCTTGCTCAGCGGCATCCGCCAACGCCGCCCCGTGCACCGCTAGCAGCGCCTTATTAGCCGTCACGACATGCCGGCCGGCCGCCAGCGCCGCCTCGCAGACCGCTTTCGCCGGACCGTCTTCGCCGCCGATTAATTCCACGATCACATCGGCCTCGGCCTCCCGCGCCATTGCAACCGGGTCGTCGAACCATGTCAGGCCGTCCAGCGCTACGCCGCGGTCCTTTGACTTGTTTCTGGCCGAAACCGCGGTGACGGTCAGCGAGCGTCCGGCGCGCCCTGCCAGCAGATCGTCATGTTGGGCGAGAAGGCGAAGGGTGCCTGCGCCGACGGTTCCAAGTCCCGCAATGGCAATACGCAAAGGCTCTGGCACGATAAATTCCTTAGCTTTGCGACGCCGTCAGCGGCGATACGTTGGTTTGTAATGCAGCGGCGACAATGTCATCGCCCTGGCTCAAAAACTGGCGAATACTACGCACCGCCTGGCGAATGCGTTGCTCGTTTTCGACGAAGGCGATGCGCACAAAGCCCTCGCCGTTTTCGCCGAAGCCGAGCCCCGGCGATACGGCGACCTTGGCGTGCTCGAGCAGCAGCTTGGAAAATTCCAGGCTGCCCAATTGAGTAAAGGGTTCGGGGATGGGCGCCCAGACGTACATCGAGGCGGTCGGCAAGGGAACGTCCCAACCGGCCCGCCGCAGGCCGTCGACAAGCACGTCGCGGCGCGCCTTATAGATGGCGCGGGTCTCGGCCACACAGTCTTGGGGACCATTGAGCGCGGCCGCGGCGGCGACCTGGATCGGCGTGAAGGCGCCATAATCGAGATAGCTTTTGACCCTGGCTAACGCCGCGATGAGGGTTTGGTTGCCGGCGGCGAAACCAATGCGCCATCCCGGCATCGAATAGGTCTTGCTCATGGAGGTAAACTCGACGGCGATATCGCGCGCGCCGGGCACCTGCAGCAGCGACGGCGGCGGATTGTCGTCGTCGAAATAGATTTCCGAGTAGGCCAGGTCCGAGAGGATGTAGATTTCGTGTTGCCGGCAAAATTTAACCACCTCGGTATAAAAATCGAGATCGGCTACATAGGCCGTCGGATTAGCGGGGTAGCACAATACCAGCGCCACCGGTTTCGGCGCGGAATGCAGGACAGCGCGTTCCAAGGCAGGCAGAAAATCGGCGTCCGGTTTCACCGGCACATAGCGAACCGCGCCGTCGGCGATGATAAATCCAAATTGATGGATCGGATAAGACGGGTTGGGTACCAGGATGACGTCGCCGGGACCGGTGATCGCCTGGGCCAGGTTCGCCAGGCCTTCCTTTGAGCCAATGGTGACGATGGCTTCGCGCTCGGGATCGAGGGTTACGTTAAACCGGCGTTCGTAATAGCTACATAACGCACGCCGCAACCCAGGAATGCCGCGGGAATTGGAATAGCGGTGGGTCTTGGGATTGCGCACGGTTTCGATCAATTTTTCGACGATATGCGGCGGCGTGGGCAGGTCGGGATTACCCATGCCGAAATCGATAATATCGTCGCCGTTAGCGCGCGCCGCGGCCTTCATCGCATTGACTTCGGCAAAGACGTACGGCGGCAACCGTTTTATGCGATGAAAATCACGCTCCATATCAGCACCTATGCACCAAAGCTGATGGTAACCGCCGCGTTATGGGGCGATTACCGGGTTTACTTGTGGTGTTGTTCTAATTGGCCGTCAGGCGTCTGGCGAGCATTATCTACTGACGAAAATAGATATCAGCCCGGCGGTTGCCAGCCTCGCCCGTCGGCATTGACTCGGAATAAACCTGGCTTGTGTCCGCGAACGCCTCGACCCGGACTTTCTCCTGGGCGACGCCCATGGCAATCAACTGCGTGGCGACGCGATTGGCCCGGGCCAGCGAAATACGGAAATTCGCCAATTCGTGATCGACCTTGTCGAGTTGCTGCGTGCGTTCGCTGGCGTGTCCGACCACGATGATATCGGCGTCGTTTTCTCGTTGGGCGGACGCCACCTGGGCGATCACCCTCCGGTCGCGTTCATTCAGGTTGGACGAACTGTGGGCGAAGTGAATTGTCGCGACTTGCTCGTCGATAGTGACCCGCGTCGCCGTGATAGGAAAACTTGTGCCGCCATCGATAGCGGTCGTATCGACCACGACGCTGGGGCTCCGTCCTGTTACTACGGGTAACGGCGGCGGCGTTACGCTTGCCGTTTGGGTGCGCTCTCTGGGGACGATCTGTGTCGGGGTCCCTGCTCCGCGATCAGAGCTGCCGCTAATTTGCGGCGGTGCCGGCGCCGTTGTGGGCGCCGCGGGGACAGTCTCACGGGTATCGCCTTGAAGCCGGATCGACTGGTCGCTGTAACGGGCATTTTCACGATCGGCGGCGAGCCCTTCGACGACGCGCTGGCGCACATCGGGCGAGGTTGGCGCTTCGGGGCGCTCGGGGACGCTCGATAGATTTGGCGTGGCGTTAACGGCGGAGCTCTCTAGATCGCCGGCGGCGCGTACATCCGATTGCCCCGTCGTCGTCGTCGCCGGCGGCCCTTCGTCGAATATGCCCAATACATCAATATCGGATGCATCAAGATCGGACAGCGACGAACAACCGGACAATATCGCCATCACGGACAAGACCATTACCGTCCGCGCACTCTTGGCACTCCAGTAAAATGGGGCCTTCGACGTAAGCGCAACTTCCATTGCCAGATTCCTTTTCATCGTGCGATTGATAGCTGATACCACGGAAACCGCCGCCTCAAATAAACTATTTTATTGCAGTGCAACATAACGTGCTATTTGTTATACCACTTACACATCTTACACGCGTCGTGTCAGCGCGCGAATCGTAAAAAACGCCGTAAATATAAAGGATTAGCCAATGCCGGATCAACCAGCCAACGAAGGTGATTCGACACCGAGCGACGTGATGAGCGAATCTATCGCCCGTATCGCCGAACAAAGCCAACGTTTGGTCAACAATTTCGTCGCCCAACAGGGCACAGAATTCGGCATGACCGATTCAACGAATATCGGCAATACGTTCCTCGAACTCACCACCCGGATGATGGCCGACCCCGCCAAAATGATGGAAGCGCAAATGGCGCTGTGGCAGGGATATATGGAGCTGTGGCAGTCGACAAGCCAGAAGATGATGGGTCAATCGGTGGAACCCGTGGTCAGCCCCGATCACGACGACCGCCGGTTTCGCGGCGACGATTGGGAAGAGAATGTCCTCTTCGACTACATCAAACAATCTTACCTGCTGTCCGCCCG
>JBLHHE010000237.1:0-4504 GCA_047616465.1 Alphaproteobacteria bacterium | reverse complement strand
GGCCAGGGGCACGAGACCTCCTACGGCCAAATGGTCTCTGGTTGGCTGGGGATACCCATGGAGGATATTCACCTCGCCCAGGCCGACACCGACCAAATCGCTATCGGGCGCGGCACCTATGCCTCGCGTAGCATGATGGTCGGCGGCAGCGCCTTACGTGCGGCGGCAGACAATGTGATCGAGAAGGGTAAGAAGTTCGCCGCCCATTTCATGGAAGCGGATGCCGCCGACATCGATTTCGCCGACGGTAAGTTCGTGATCGCCGGCACCGATAAGGAAATGCCGATCAGCCAGGTTGCGCAAATGTCCTATATTCCCGTGGGGTTACCGGCCGAACTGGGAGTTGGCTTACAAGGCGATGGCGCGTTCGCCGCCGCCGTGCCGAGCTTTCCCAACGGGTGTCATATTTGCGAGGTCGAGGTCGATCCCGACACCGGCGCCGTGACCATCGATCGCTATTCCGTCGTCGACGATATCGGCACCGTGGTCAATCCGCTGCTGGCCCAAGGCCAGATCCATGGCGGTGTCGTCCAGGGCGTCGGACAGGCGTTGGTCGAGGACATGGCCTATGACCGGGAAAGCGGCCAGTTATTGTCGGGCTCACTGATGGATTATGGCGTGCCCCGCGCCGACATGATGCCGGATATATTGGTCGATTTCAGCCCGGTGGAGAGCCTCTCCAACCCGCTCGGCATAAAAGGGGTTGGCGAAGGCGGCACCGTGGCCGGCACGCCGACGGTGATCAACGCAATCGTCGATGCGCTGGCGCCGCTCGGGGTAACCGATATGGGCTTGCCGGCAACGCCGGAGAAAGTGTGGCAGGCGATCCAGTCTGCGTGAGGCGCTAAGGCAAGGTCCGCCATAAAATATCGGCGGCGGGAATTTGCCCGGTGAACACGCCGGCCATATGGTCGGTGAGCGCCAGGATCGTCGCTGCGTCCTCATCGAGCAGGTAGCCCTGATCGACCAGCCGCGCCACACTCTGGGCGACCCGTTCGCGGTAAGCCGCATGGGTGCCGTAGCGTTCTTCCAGAGACGGACGGGGATCACCGGCGGCACGGCGTTCAACTTCAGTTACCGCAAAGGGTAGTAAGACCCCATAAACACTGCATAAATCACCTTCGCCGTGACCCGCTGCACGCAGGTTCCAGCCGGTGAAACTCGCCAGGGGAACTTCGACGAACGGATGGAGGATGCCCGCCACCGGGTTGCCGTCTGGATTGATGGGGGGCACGTGTACCGGCCAGGAGTCTCCCGGGGCGGGCGGGAGTTGGGTGTAATCCAGTCGCGCAAGATTGTTCAGGCGGTCGGGCATGGCGACACCAGGGATCGCCGGAAAGGCGCTGCGGAGTTCTTCCAGCGATGTCAGTTGGCCTGCGCCGAAGGTTGGAAACCGGCTGTCCGGCGGTGGTGTACCCTCATCCACCCAACGCCGCAGCGCCAGCACCAAGGGCCGCAGTAAGGCCGCGTAGTTCAGCGGGTTTACCGGCTGCTGGGTCATGCCGGGAAAGGGTGGCAGGCCGGGGGAATGGGGCATAGCGGCGGCAAGATAGAGGCGCACATTATCGGGGACGGCGAGGTCGTTTCCAGCGCCATCGTCGACAAGCAGCGACGCCCGGGCCGACCATAGCTCGGATTCAGTATCGAAATGGATGAGGTGAGGGACGGTGCCCTGCTCGCGGCAACGCCGCAGTATGTCGTCGGTTTCACCCGCCACGGAGTCGCGCATTGGTGAATAGGCGAAGGGAAACTGGTCGCCGGGGAAGCTGTGATCCTCGTGCTGGCGCGAGAACCGTCCCGGTTGCGCGAAACGGTCATTGACCCAGGTTTTGCGCGATCCGGCGACGACGATTGTCGCGGCGTCGAACACCTGCCGGCCGTGGCTGTCCTGGTTGTAGCCTTGCCACAGATAATCGCGGACGAAGCGGCCCGATTGGGAGACCCCGAACAGCATGGCGCGCCGGGGTAAGGCGCCGGCCAGCGGATTATCTTCGCCGGTCTCGAACCGCAGGAACGACACCACGTCGCGCACGGTGGCGAAGGCCACGCCGGTAAGGGGCGAATTTGTCGCCGGGTAGATGAACTCATAGATCGCGCCGCTGTCGTACCCGGCGGGGCGATTGATCCGAAGGGTATTTTCATCGACGTAAGCCCAGGTCAAATCGTCGGGGGTAACCCTTGGATCCTGCTCGCGCGTCCGAACCGAAAGCGATGCCTTTGCCGGATCGGTATCGGCGGCGGGGTAAGTCAGGGGCGGGTGGAACGGGTTGGCGGTGCCGGTGTCGACCCATTCCTCGCGGCTCAACCCGCTAACCGGCGCGCCATTTTCGGTGGCGATGGGATAATCGGCGCTCAGATAGCCATCGATCCGGGGCAGGCCGGGCTGCCAGCCGCTCCACACAAAGGTGAAGCCCTCGCGCATCAGCAATCCATCGCCGAAATCGTCGCCGGTTCCCGGGCGCCGCGCCACCGCCACGCCGTTAACCCGGCTCAAGACCCGCTCGAAACCGCGATTGACCACGTCGTAGAGCAGCCAGCCATTGCCCCGGTCCGCCTCGGCCGGACGCAGAATGACCAGATCGCACCGATAGGGTACCTGGCCGTCATCGTCGCGTGGGGCGAATTCGAGATCGACAATGCTGGTATGCGCGGGGTCGCTCGGGTCGAGAGTGCCTTCGACAGTGCCGTCGAGCAGTTCGTAGGGGCCGGTCTCGCCAAAAGAATGGCCACCATAAGCCGGCGCACGTTGCGTGATGGTGATGTTACGGATCATGGGGCCGCAAGGCTATTCGATTGCTTTGCGCAGCTCAACCGAACACCACGGTGCGGTCCTGATGTAGCAGCACGCGGTGTTGCACGTGGTAGCGCACGGCACGGGCGAGCACGAGATTTTCCAGATCGCGGCCCAGACGCTCCAACTCATACGGCGGGTGGGCGTGGGTCACCCGGGTCGTCTCCTGATCGATGATGGGGCCTTCATCCAGATCCGGCGTGACATAGTGCGCGGTGGCGCCGATCAGCTTCACGCCTCGCGTGTAGGCCTGTTGGTAGGGCTTGGCGCCTTTGAAGCCCGGCAGGAATGAGTGGTGGATATTGATCGCCCGGCCGGCCAGCTTGGCGCAGGTCTCCGGTGTCAGGATTTGCATATAGCGCGCCAGCACCACTAGCTCGGCGCCGGTATCTTCAATGATCTGGAGCAGCTGGGCTTCCTGTTCGGCCTTGGTTGCCCGGGTTATCGGCAGATGGTGGTAGGGCACCCCATAGAAGTCGGCGCGCGATTTTTGGTCGGGATGGTTCGACACTATGGCGACGAGTTCGACATCCAGCGCGCCGATGCTCACCCGGTAGAGAAGGTCGTTCAGGCAATGGCCCGGTTTGGAGACCATGATCAAGACGCGTGGCTTGGCGTTTTGGTCGTGTAGCCGCCAGTCCATGGAAAACCGCTGGGCGATGGGGCCGAAGGCGGTTTCCAAGTTATCCATGTCCGGCGTCGAGGCCCCGGCACCGAAGACAGTGCGCATGAAAAAGCGGCCGGAGAGTTCGTCGTCGAACTGCGCGGACTCCAGAATGTTACAATTCTGCTGCGCCAGGAAACTGGCGACGGCGGCGACGATGCCCATTTGGTCAGGGCAGGAAAGATTGAGAATGTAGCGTCGGTCGAACTGCTGCCGGTCGGTCATAATTCCTCACAAAATCTGGCCCCGTTATACAAGTGCAGCGGAGGCGGACAAGCAACTAATCGCTTCAATCTAGGGGCCGGGATGGGTAAAACAGCTGTAGTCCCGAAACGGGCTCAATAAAAACGCTTACAGGGGGGAACACAGAAATGCCCAAACCACAATTGCGCGCCGAACAAGGCTGGATCTTCGACAATTTTTTGATGTTGTCGGATAACGAGGACATTTTGCATCCGGGCATCATGGGCACGCGCCTGGCGCGCGGCTTCATGCTGGAAGATTTGCAGGCGGTCTATACCAGGGTGACCGGCCGCCGGTCGTTTCCCAAAGCGTGGGCGAAACGCGCGACCGCCCTGGAAACCCTTGCCGTGGCGGCGGAATCCCAGGGGCGCATGGTTACCGCGCGCCAGCTCTACCACCGCGCCGCCTTATGCTTTGGCCGCGCCCAGCACCTTATTCCCATCCACGGCAACGCCCAGAAAGAGGAATCCTACCGTTCGCTGTACCGCTGCTACGACAAGGTCATCGCGATGTCAGATGGGACCATGGAGAAACATTCGCCGGAATTCGCGCCGGGCCAAAAGGTGCATGCGGTCTTTCACAAGGCGCCGGGCGATGGCCCTAAGCCGACCATGCTTATCATTCCGGGCATGGATGCGATTAAAGAAGATGTCGCCAATCCCTATGCCAATGATTATCTATCTCGCGGCATGAATGTCTGCGCCATAGACGGGCCAGGGCAGGGCGAGTGCAATTCGAACGCGGTCTGGTTGACGGAAGATAACTATCAAATAGCCGCTTCGGCGGTGATCGACTTGCTGGTGGCG
>JBLHHE010000236.1:0-4512 GCA_047616465.1 Alphaproteobacteria bacterium | reverse complement strand
GGGTTTTCTGATGGTGCGGCGAGTGGCGGTTTCAAGTTTTAGGGGCCGTGTATAGTGTTTTGTTGAAGTCGAGTCATTATGTCCGGACAAAATTTCGGACCAATGTCAGCGCTGGCCTCACGCATGGCGTACCCAGCCCAGGGGCGCGCGGCCGAGATGCCGATGCCCTATTTAATCCGATAGGGCCTTTTGAAATCGTTAATACGCGCTTTCGCGGCGTGAGAAAAAACCCGAATCGGCGCGATTCAGGGCGGGAATTGGGTAAAAATTTAGGTAAATAGAGGTGATGTCATGTGCGGCCAGGAATATCCGCACTATGCAAAACCGGGGCGCGCCCGCGGCAACGCCAAGTCGACAAAAAGCGATGGCGGGCATTTGATATGCCCGCCATCTTTAAAGTCTGGCTCAGCCCTGTCTCATCACCGCCTCTATCAAGACAAGACCGAACTTTCTTGCTGGACCGATTACTCGACCGACACCGTCCAGTAAAACTGAACCGGGGATGTGATACCTTTAACGTTATCCCGATAGGCAACCGGCTCAAAGAACTGGCCGAGGTGACCCGAAGCGCCGATAGCCCAAAGTCGTTCCTGGACCTTCGCGGCGAGCTTCTCTTTTTCTTCGAGTGTGGGCGCCTTGGCAAAATCAGCGCGGTATCCTTCCAGTTCCTTATCGTCGGCCCAACCAAACCAACCGGTTTCAGGATCGCCCGAGAAGGCAATCGCGGTCGGATCTTCCACGTCTGCGGCAATCCACCATGTGTGGAACATGCTCCAGCCACCCGCCGCCGTCGAGCCGCGAATATTCCGCTTGAGCGTTAACGTCGCCCAGTCCATGTCTCGCACCTCGACCTTCATGCCGATGCTACGCAGCTTTTCGACCGTCACCTTGGTGAACGCGGACAAGACGGGAATATCCGTCGGATGCAGTATTACGACCGGCGTACCGTCATAACCCGCGGCTTTGAGTGCCGCACGCGCCGCATCGAGATCGCCAACCTTCATGATCTCACCGCCGCTTTCGTCGGAGAATGCCGTTCCACAGGGGAAGGTCGAATAGCAGGTCCGCCAGAATTTATGATCGCCAAAGGCGGCGGTCATATAGTCTTCCTGCTTCATCGCCATTAATACGGCCCGCCGGATTTCCGGTTTGTCAAAAGGTGGCTGCTGGTGGTTGAACCGGGCAAGGGCGACGTTACCGACGGGATCGGTGAAGCCAACGGAAATACGCTTATTCTCCTCGAGCGTCGCCACCAGTTTGGTCGGCGGGGACTCGACATAATGGACTTTGCCATCCACCAACGCTTTCACCGCTTCGGTCTGGTCGGCAAAATAGAGCCACTCGATCCGATCAACCTGCGCTTCTTTGCTGCCCGCCGCCAAGGACGCTGGCTCCGCGCGAGCGACATAATTCGGGTTCCTATCGTAGACGACTTTCGATCCCGGCACCCATTTGTCTTTGTTGAACATGAACGGGCCAGAGCCGATAAAATTGTCGTTCGGCTTAAAGGCATCGGTCTGCGCAACCTGCTTCGGCATGATGAAAGGTACATTGGACGACAGTTTGCCGAGCACCGCCGGAACGCCTTCATAAGGCACCTTGAAATTCATCACGATTGTTTTGGCGTCATCGGCCTTCAATTCAGAAATCGAGGCAAATAACTGCTGCCCCCGGCCATCGCGCTTGCCCCAACGACCCAGGGAAGCAACGGCATCGTCCGCCGTGACATCGGTTCCATCGTGCCATTTCAGACCGTCACGAAGTTTGAACGTCCAAGTTTTTCGGTCGTCTGAAACGGTCCATGTGTCGACCATCTGCGGCTGCGGGTCGAAATTCTCGTCCAACGCAAAGAGTGTGTCGTAGACGAGATAACCATGATTGCGCGTGATGTAAGCCGTCGTCCAGACAGGATCCAGGCTCTTCAAGTCCGCGTGGGTTGCCACGCGCAAGGTGTTACTTGCGCATGCCGTCAAAGCTAACGGGACCAGCACGGCCACAGTGGAGAAAAGTTTTCTACTTTTCCAACTTCGCATCTTACTCACCCCTCAGATGTTGCCTAAATGCGATCCGCCGTTCGATGCGGAACGCTTATTCAGAATCTCTATTTCAAGTTAAGAGCGAGCTTATCTGGAGTGCATTGGATACGAATTGCTTTAGATCAAGAATTACAAAGAATAATCTTAGATGTCGGGCGACCTCATAACGCCGGCGAACCGGCCACATGCTGAGGGGAAATCAATTCGAAAACTTCGCCAGGGCCGCAAGCGCTTCGTCAATATCGGCTGGCGTGTGGTCGGCTGAAATCTGGAACCGGATCTCTTCGTCGCCGCGCGGCACCACCGGGTAATTGAGCCCGGTGGCAAGAACGCCACGCTCATTCATGTGTGCAACCAATCGGCAGGTTTTCTCGGTGTCGCGCACCATCAGCGGTACCACCGGATGCTCGCCGGGAATGGTCTCGAAGCCAAGCGCGAGCAGCCCGGTCTCAAATCTCACGGTCATTGCCCGCAGATGATCGAGCAGGGCCAAGCCAGGCGAGCTATCGAGTAGATCGACGGCCGCCTTGGCGGCAGCCGCCTCGCCCGGCGTGATCGGGTTGGAAAACACGTAGAATGGCGAGGTCTCGCGCAGATAGCCGATTAACGTATTGCTGCCGGTGACATAGCCGCCGTTCACGCCGAAGGCCTTGCCGAGGGTGGCCACCAATAGATCGACCGGCGGGCTATTCGTAAATTCCTCGGTGCCGCGTCCGGTCTCGCCGAAGGCGCCGACGCCGTGGGAATCGTCCACAACGACCAGGACATTCTCGGGAAACACGTCGTCATATTTGCGCGCCAGCGCTGATATCTCGTCCAATGGCGCGTGATCGCCGCGCATGCTGAACACCCCGTCGGTGACGATAATAGCGCGTCGCCAGGTCTCCGACGCCTTCGCCAGGTTCTCTTCCAGCGCCGCCATATCGAGGTGGGGATAAACGTGCTTCTCCCGCGGCCGGCTGAGCCGCACCGCGTTGATGATGCAGTTGTGATTAAGTTCGTCGCTGATCACTGCCGTCGCCTCGCTAATCAGCGGCGGCAGAACGCCCATGACCGCTGAGTAGGCGGAGCTAAAGATCATAGCCGCCTCGCGACCGTGGAACCCGGCGAGGCGTTGTTCCAACTCGACATGGGGCGCCCAAGTCCCGCTGATGAAGCGCACGGCGCCGGGGCCGGCGCCAAACGCGCGAACCGCCGCCTCCTCCGCCGCCACAATTTCGGGCCGGCGGGCCATGCCCAGATAGTTATTGGCGTTCATGCGCAGAAACGGCTTTTCTCCCTCGCCCTCCAGCAGGTAACGAGGGCCCTTGTCACCGTGCGGCGGCACGACGCCGGTGAACACGATCTCGCGCCCCTTGCGCCGGCCGGCGGCCCCCATGTTGGTTAGCTCATTGGAAAGCAGCTTGGCTAAACGATCATCGGGCATCGGATTTCCCCTTGGGCGATCAGGTCATATCGCAGGATTGAGTTTGGCGCTCAGTTTCTCCAGCATATCCGAAGTCATCGACTTCAGGTCGTAGCTCGGCGCCCACTGCCACTCGGATCGGGCGGCGCTGTCATCCATCGCGCTGGGCCATGAGTCGGCGATCGCCTGCCGCACCGGGTCGATATCGTAGTCGATAACGAAATCAGGAATGTGTTTACAAATCTCATTGGCCAGCTCTTCGGGCGTGACATTCATCGCCGTCACGTTGAACGCGTTACGGTGGCTCAAGCCAGCTGGATCTGCGTCCATCAGCTCGATCATCGCGCGGATCGCGTCGGGCATGTACATCATGTCGAGGCGCGTATCGGGCCGCAGGGGGCAGCTGTAATGCCGTTGGCCGATCGCCTGGTAAAAAATCTCTACCGAATAGTCGGTCGTGCCGCCGCCCGGCGGGGCGACATACGAGATCAGGCCAGGAAACCGCAATCCCCGCGCGTCGACGCCAAACCGCAGCGCGTAGTAGTCGCACAAGAGTTCGCCCGCCACTTTGGTAACGCCATACATGGTAGTCGGACGCTGGATGGTGTCTTGCGGAGTGCCGTCGCGCGGTGTGGTCGGGCCGAAGGCGCCGATCGAGCTTGGAAAGAACAGCGCACATTCGAATTGCCGGGCGGCTTCGAGCATCAGATAGAGGCTGTCCATATTAAGATGCCAAGCCGTCTGCGGTTTGTCTTCGGCAGTTGCCGAGAGCAACGCAGCTAGATGGTAGATACAGCCGACATCGTGCCGGCGAACGACCTCTTCGATCTGTTGCTGCTGGGTGCAGTCCAGAATCTCGAACGGTTCGTCGGCAGAGCTGTTGCCCGCCGGCCGCGTGCGGATATCCGATGCCACAACGTTCGCGCCGCCATAGCGTTCGCGCAGGGCCGGCACCAACTCCTGACCGATTTGCCCTAGGGCTCCTGTGATAAGAATTTTTCGCATATCGTTGTTTCACACTTGCTGATAGTGCGTCCGGGTTCGGAGATCGAAGTAGTTTACATAAATCAG
>JBLHHE010000235.1:0-4515 GCA_047616465.1 Alphaproteobacteria bacterium | reverse complement strand
CGTTGCACCGCATCGTACAGCTCGATATCGACCCCGAGATCGTAGGAATTGAGTTTCAGATCGTAGCCCGGCACGATACCGCCATCTTCTTGCACGTCGAGCGCCAGGGTGGCGACGCGACCGGCGATCGTCAGCCGCCAGTGCTTGTAGTGGTCCGGGTCGGTGGAAAAATCTATCATTACGGCGCTTATCTGGTCCCAACGGGCTTTCAAGTGTATTCACCTACGCCCCATCATGACAGCGCGGGCGCTAACAAGAAATCCGATTGCTGTAGGACTTTCGATGGACTCACCGCAAATGCCGGACCCCGACGGGTTTAAACATCTCGACGTAGCCGGCCATCGCCTGGAATATTACTGGACCCGGCCCCCGGCCGCCGGCGAGACCGCGCTGATATTTCTCCATGAAGGGCTGGGATCGGCGGGGTTGTGGCGTGATTTTCCCGCCGCTGTCGCCCGCGCGACCGGGCATCCCGCTCTGGTCTATTCACGCCATGGCTATGGCGGTTCCGACGTGCTCGGCGAGCCGCGCGGCGTCGACTATATGCACCATGAAGCGCTTGAGGTGCTGCCGGCCCTGCGCGAAAAACTGGGTATCGATGATCCTGTGCTCATCGGCTATAGCGACGGGGCGTCGATCGCCCTTATCCATGCGGGTGCCGGTAATTGGCCGGTAAAAGCGCTGGCACTGGCGGCGGCCCATGTCTTCGTGGAAGACGTAAGCATCAGCGGCATCGAGGCCGCCAAACTTGCCTACGAGACCACGGACTTACCGCAAAAACTGGCCCGCCATCACACCGACCTGGACACGACGTTCCACGGCTGGAACGATATTTGGCTCGACCCGGCTTTTCGTAGTTGGAACATCGAGAGCGCTCTGGCCAGCGTGGAGTGCCCGACCCTGGTCATCCAGGGCGCGGACGACGAATACGGCACCCTCGCCCAGGTCGCGGCGATCCGCGATCAGGTCGCCGGGCCGGTCGAAATCCGCGTGCTGGAAGCGTGCGGACATTCCCCCCACCGCGACCAGCCGGCCCTTACCTTGGACGCAATCGCCGGGTTTATAAAAAATCTCTAGGCGTTGCCGGCTCGAAACTGACACATTGGGCGCACTGCAAAGCTGACGTGGATGAAGGCATGACCGAGACCTACGATCTGATTGTGAAAGGCGGCACCGTGTGGACCACCGGGGGGCCGGCCGATGTGGATGTCGCCGTCCGCGACGGGCGTATTGTGGGCATCGGAAATTTCGATACGGGAGCCGCCGGGCAGATCGTCGATGCCACCGGCCTGACGGTGTTGCCGGGTGTGGTCGATACCCAGGTTCATTTTCGCGAGCCGGGCAACGAGCATAAAGAAGATCTCGAGAGCGGCACCCGTGCCGCCGCGCTGGGCGGGGTGACGGCGGTGTTCGAGATGCCCAACACCAGCCCCTCGACCACGACCCCCGAGGCCCTGCAGGACAAGCTCGACCGCGCCCAGGGACGGGCCTGGACCGAGCACGCCTTTTTCATCGGCGCGTCGCCGGAAAACGCCGAACAATTGGGCGAGTTGGAGCGTTTGCCCGGCTGCTGCGGCGTTAAGATGTTCATGGGCAGCTCGACCGGCAATCTGCTGGTCGCCGACGATGAAACCGTGCGCCGAGTTTTAGCCAACGGCACCCGCCGGGTCGCCGTGCATTCCGAAGACGAGCCGCGCCTGATCGAGCGCATGGGCGAACGGGTCGAGGGCGATCCGTCGAGCCACCCGGTGTGGCGCGACGCGCAAACCGCGATCACCTGTACCAATCGGCTGCTGAAGCTGGCGCGGGAAACCGGCCGGCGGGTGCATGTGCTGCACATCACTACCGCCGAAGAGGTGGCGATCCTGGCGGCGGCGAAGGATATCGCCACGTGCGAGATAACGCCCCAGCATCTGACCCTGGTGGCGCCCGACTGCTACGAGCGCTTGGGAACCTACGCGCAAATGAACCCGCCGATCCGCGAACAGCGCCACAATGACGGCCTGTGGGCCGGGGTGCGCGATGGGGTGTTCGACGTGATCGGCTCCGACCATGCGCCCCACACGAAGGAAGAAAAAGCGGCGGCCTATCCCGCTTCGCCCTCGGGCATGCCGGGCGTGCAGACCCAATTGCCGCTGTTGCTCGATCACGTCAATGCCGGGCGCCTGACCCTGGCCCGGCTCGTCGATCTGGTGTGTTCCGGACCGTCGCGGATTTACGGCATCGCCGGTAAGGGCCGTATCGCGCTGGGCTATGACGGGGACTTCACTCTGGTCGATCTAAAGGCCAAGCGCGAGATCACCACGGATTGGCTGGCGTCAAAATGCGGCTGGTCGCCGTTCGAGGGCATGACCGTAACCGGCTGGCCAATGGCCACGATCATCCGCGGCAACGTGGTCATGCGCGACGGCGAACTCGCCGACGCGCCCGTTGGCGCGCCGGTGCGGTTCCAGGACACGCTGTAAATAAACCCTCTCCCCAAAGGAGAGGGGCTCTTACGGCGTCCGTCTACCTAAAGTTTCGTCGGGTTGGGCGCGTCGCCGTAGACTTCCTTGGGGTCGAAGACTTTCTCGGTTTCCTCGAAAGTCAGCTTGGCGGTCGTCGCGCCGACCGGCACCGAGCGGAAGAAGCACGAGCGGTAGCCCACATGGCAACTGGCGCCGCCCTGCACGTCGGCGCGCAGCCACACCGCGTCCTGGTCGTCGTCGATGCGGATTTCGACCACTTTCTGGATCAACCCGCTGGTCGCGCCCTTGTGCCACAGCGCTTGGCGCGAGCGGCTCCAATAGTGGGCTTCGCCGGTCTGAATAGTCTTTTCCAGCGCCTCGGCGTTCATATAGCCGTGCATCAGCACTTCACCGCTGGTGGCGTCGGTGGTGACCACCGGCAGCAGCCCGTTATCGTCGAACTTAGGCGCCAATTCGTCGCCTTCTTCGACTTGCTTGATCGATACGCGGGGTGCGAAAAGGCTTAAGCCTGTCGTTGCCATATCGTTTCGTCCTTCCAGATGCGCCGCGTTTGTGTACCAGCGGCGCTGGTTCGGGCGTGTTATAACGGTTCTGCCCCGCCGGATGTCAAGCGGGCCCGGCCCCTCAAGGAGACGCTTTTCGTGACGAATAGCGAACAAAACCCGCCCATTGAGGCGATTCCCGTCTCGCTGCTGACCGGTTTTCTGGGCAGCGGCAAGACCACCGTATTGAACCATTTGCTGCAGCAGCCGGGGATGGAAAACACCGCGGTGATCGTCAACGAGTTCGGCGAGATTGGCCTCGATCATGAGCTGGTGGTCGGCGGCAAGGAAGACATGGTGCTGCTCAATAATGGTTGCCTGTGCTGCACCGTGCGCGGCGATCTGGTGAACACATTGCGCGATTTGATGATGGTGCGTATGCGCGGCGATGTGCCGCCGTTCGAACGGGTGTTGGTGGAAACGACCGGCCTGGCCGACCCGGCGCCGATCCTGCACACCCTCATGGGCGACGATCTGACCACCCGCTACTACCGCCTCGACGGGGTGGTCACCACGGTCGATGCCGTCAATGGCGAGACCACCCTGGACGGGCAATTTGAATCGGTGAAGCAGGCCGCCGTCGCCGACCGGTTGTTGATCACTAAATCCGATCTCGCCGATGCGGACGTCCTCGCCGCGCTGGAAGCCCGGCTGGCCGAGATCAACCCGGCGGCCCCGCGCTTGCTTGTGGTCGATGGCGCTGTGCCGGCGGACGATTTGTTCGGCGCCGGACTATACGACCCGGCGGCAAAAATTCCCGATGTCGATAAATGGCTCAAGGAAGAGGCGTACACTGATCGTGACGCGCACGATCACCACAGCCACGACGTTAATCGCCACGACGATAATATTCGCGCGTTCTGCGTGACGTATGATGAGCCCGTGCGCTTGGATGCGGTCGAGCAATGGTTCGACCTGATCATGTTGCTCAAGGGTCCCGATTTGTTGCGGGTTAAGGGTATCGTCAATGTGGTCGAGTTGGATGGCCCGATTGTCATCCACGGCGTCCAGCATGTGTTTCACCCGCCGGCGCAACTCGCGGCCTGGCCGTCCGAAGACCGGCGCACGCGGATCGTGTTCATCACCCGTAATGTCGATCGCCAGATGCTGGAAGACACGCTTAAAACCTTCACCGAGCGGCCGCCGAGCCTTGCGCCGGCGCGCGGATAATGCACTTTGCTCGCTTCTAACAGGTAAGCCTTCATGACAGACACGATATTGGTCGAACGGCGTGACGACATTGCAATTGTCACGATGAACCGGCCGGAAAAACGCAACGCGTTGCGTCAAGGCGACTGGGTTGCGCTTGCCGATACGCTCGACGCGCTGGGCGAGGACGATGATCTGCGCTGCGTGGTTTTGCGCGGCGCTGGCGAAGCGGCGTTCTGCGCCGGCGCCGATATCAGCGGTTTTGAGGGCGAGCGTTCGACCCGCGAGAAGGTGCGCGCCTATGAGGACGCCACAGGCCGGGCATTCGCCGCGGCCCACACCTGCCGGTACCCGGT
>JBLHHE010000234.1:0-4532 GCA_047616465.1 Alphaproteobacteria bacterium | reverse complement strand
ATTCCGCCTCGACGAAGGCGGCGCCGAACATTGCCAGATCGATAATCGTCAGTTGATCGGCGATGTGATGTCGGACTGGGCGGCGGAAATATTCGGCCTCGATCCGGCCGGCATCGGTTGAGCCCGAACCCGCCAACCTATAGGTCTCTGCAATAGGAAATATCAGTAAAATGTATTGCCGGAGTATAGCTCGACTTCGCTACTATCCCGGCCACGAAACACCCAGGAGCTGAGTACCATGGCGCTGCCCAAAGTGATCATCCAACTGTACCCGATGTTTCCGTCCGACGGCGAGGAAGGGCGCAAGGCCAACCGCGGGATGGGCAACGATGCGGATACGTATCAGTGGATCGTCCACGAGTGGACCGAGATCGTCAAAGCCTGCGAAGAGATGGGCGTCTGGGGCATGGCGACGATCGAGCATCACCTTCATTCCGAGGGCTACGAGATCGGCCCAAATCCGGGCATCCTTAACGCCCACTGGGCATCGCAGACCAGCAAGATCCATGTCGGCGCGCTGGGCTATGTGATGGCGACGCGCGATCCCATCCGGGTCGCCGAGGAAACCGCCATCATCGACCATCTGTCCAACGGACGGTTTTTCTGCGGCGTCGCCCGTGGCTACCAGAAACGCTGGACCAACATCATTGGCCAGTTCAGCGACACCCCGGCGACGACGATCCACGGCAGCGACGATGATAAGCGTAACCGGGAAATTTTCGAAGAGCGCGTCGAAATGCTGCTCAAGTGCTGGACAGAGGAATCGGTACGCCTCGACGGCAAGCACTATAAGGCCCCCTACCCGTTCGACACGGGTGTCGAGGACTATCCGGCGTGGAAGATCGCGCGCGATGCTGGCGTCGAAGGCGAGGTCAACGAACACGGTGCGGTGCAGCGCATCTGCGTCGTACCCAAGCCCTATCAGAAACCCCGGCCGCCGGTGTTTGTCGGCGTCAACAAAAGCCCGGAAGCGATCTTATTCTGCGCCAAGCACAATTTGATACCGACCTACTTCATGACCACCGAGGGCATGACCGAATTCGGCGAACTGTATATCGAGGAATCAAAAAAGTATGGCCGTCATCTGGTCCCCGGCCAGCATCAGAACTTGGTACGCTGGCCTCATATCACCAAGACGCCCGAGGATTACGACCGCAAGCTGCGCGAATACGACCTCGACATTTATAAAAACTTCTACGGGCCGTTCTTCCCGTTCTGGCCGCAAGGCGGCAAGACCGATTCCGAACACGTCCAAGACATCAAAGATTCCGGTTTCTTCATCGGCGGCACTGTCGAGGAATCAATCAAAGCCTGGAAGGAAACCTACGAACAGGCGCCGGCGGAGTACATCACCCTTATTTTCCATTGGGCGCAGCAGCCCAAGGAAGATTTGCTCGAGGAAATCGAGCTGTTCATGACCAAGGTGTTGCCGGAGCTGGAAATTCCCGATTACGCTGTCGCCGCCGAGTAACCCCAACCCTGAGCGCTGAACCATGACTTTAAAAAGAGCTTGTGCGATTGCCGGCGTTGCCGAGTCTCGCCTCGGCGTCGTACCGGACTCCACGGTGATGACGTTGCAGGCCGAGGCGATGGTGGCCGCACTCGCCGAAGCCGGCCTCGAGAAATCGGACGTCGACGCTGTTTTCAGCAGCGGCAATTGGGGCCGCCTGCCCCAGCTGCAGGTCGCCGAGTATCTCGGCATCCGCCCGAGCTATTCTGACAACACGTCGGTCGGCGGCGCGTCGTTTGAATTCCATCTTGGACACGCCGCCGCGGCGATCCAGGCCGGGCTGTGCAAGGTCGCGATCATCCTCTACGGCAGCACCCAGCGTTCGCGCCGCGAGCGCCGCATCTTCGAAGCCCACACCGATTTGGGCTATCAGTACGAGGCCCCCTATGGCTTGCCGATTCCGGTCGGGGCCTACGCGCTGGCGGCGTCCCGGCACATGGCGCAATACGGCACCACGTCGGAGCAACTGGCCGAGCTGGCGGTATCGACGCGGGCCTGGGCGCAGCTAAACCCGAAGGCCTATCGCCGTGAGCCTTTGACGGTCGATGAAGTTCTCGCCTCCGACATGATCGCCTCGCCCCTGCGCCGCCACGATTGTTGCCTGGTGACCGATGGCGGTGGCTGCGTCGTCGTGGTCAGCCCCGAGATCGCCAAGACCCTGCCCAAGGCGCCGATTTGGTTGCTCGGCCAGGGCGAGGCCCATTCCCACGCGCAAATCTCGGAGATGCCCGACCTGACGATCACGCCGGCGGCGGAATCGGGCAAACGCGCCTTCGCCATGGCCGGCATCAAGCATAGCGATCTCGACGTGGTCGAAATCTATGATTCGTTCACCATCACCGTGTTGCTGACCCTGGAATCCCTGGGCTTCTGCAAACCCGGCGAGAGCGGCGCTTTTGTCACCGGCGGGCGCACCGCGCCGGGGGGCGAGTTTCCCCTCAACACCAATGGTGGCGGTCTGTCCTACTGTCATCCCGGCCAGTACGGAATTTTCCTGCTGATCGAGGCGGTGCGCCAATTGCGCGGCGAGTGCGGTGATCGCCAGGTGGCCGGCGCGACTTTGGCGTTGGCGAGCGGCACCGGCGGCGTATTATCGTCCAACAGCACCTGTATTTTAGGCCTGGAGTAACCCGACGATGGCTGAAGAACTGCCCGATCCCGATTCCGCCCCCTATTGGGAAGGTATCGCCAGTGGCGAGTTACGCTACCAGCGCTGCGGCGCCTGCGACGCGGCGATCTTTTACCCGCGCTCTCTATGTCCGGCCTGCGGCACGCCCGATCCGGCATGGCAGGTATCGGCCGGCGACGGCGTGGTGTACGCCTGCTCGGTGATCCACCGCTCCCCACCGGCGCACAAAGACGAGGTGCCTTACGTTGTGGCGTTGGTCGATCTCAACGAAGGCTTTCGCATGATGAGCCGGATCGTCGATTGCGACAGCGATGCGGTCGCCGTCGGACAGAGCGTGCGCGTCGTCTACCGCAACGACAGCGACGGCAAACCGGCGCCCTATTTCGCACCGGCCGATTAACGCACGTGGTTATTTGTAATGAAAAATAAACGCGCCGATACGCTCGACGCAGCACTTGCCTACCTTGAAGACGGCGCCACCGTACTTGTCGGCGGCTTTGGCGGCGCGGGCGTGCCCGAATTTCTCATCGACGGTGTCTGCGACCGCGGCGTGCGGGGCATCACATTGGTCACCAACAACGCCGGCACCGGCCACTCCGGACTGGCCCGATTGATGGAAAGCGGCTGCGTTTCAAAATTGGTTTGCACCTTCCCTTGGGCCAAGGAATCGTTTGTTTTCAAAGAACTATATGACGCTGGCAAGATTGAACTTGAAGTTGTGCCCCAGGGCACCCTGGCGGAACGTATGCGCACGGCCGGCGCCGGATTGGGCGGATTTTTGACCCCCACCGCGGTCGGCACCGATTTGGCCGACGGCAAGCAAGTCCTCACCATCGACGGCAAGGACTATGTGCTGGAGTTGCCGCTGCGCGCCGACGTGGCGCTGATAAAAGCGTACAAGGTCGACCCCAGGGGCAATCTGATCTTCCGCAAATCGGCGCGTAATTTTAACCCGATCATGGCAATGGCCGCCGACCACACCATTGTCGAAGTCGCCGAAGAGGTCGCCCTCGGCGACCTCGACCCGGAAATCGTTGTCACCGCGGGCGTTTTCGTCGACCGCTACTACATTACCGGTCCTTACACGAACGGCAGGGGACGGGTATGAGCGAAAAATCCAACTTGCTGACCCGCGAACAGATCGCCGCCTGCGTCGCGGCAGACCTGGAAGATAATTGGCTGGTCAATCTGGGTATCGGCATGCCGACCCTGATCCCTGCTTATATTCCGCAGGGCCGCGACGTGATGTTCCACAGCGAGAATGGCGTGGTCGGCATGGGCCCGCCGCCGGCACCGGGAGAAGAAGACCAGGATTTAATCAGCGCCGGCAAAGGGCTGGTCACGCTGATCCCGGGCGGCGCCTATGTGCATCACACAGACTCGTTCGCCATCGCGCGCGGCGGCCGGCTGGACTGCGCCGTCCTTGGGGCGTTCCAGGTCGCCGCCAACGGTGATCTGTGCAACTGGCGCTTACCGCACCAGGATTCCGGCAGCGTCGGCGGGGCGATGGATATCGCGGCGGGCGCCAAGCGGGTTTATGTGATGATGACCCACACCACGCGCGAGGGCGACGCTAAGATCGTCGCCGAGCGCTCCTATCCGCTGACCGCCGGCGGCGTCGTCGCCAAAATCTACACCGATATGGCGGTGATCGCGGTGACGCCCGACGGGCTGGTGCTCGAAGCAGTCGCGCCGGGCCTCACGCCCGACGACGTGCAAGAGGTAACCGGCGCGCCGCTGGATATGTCCAACGTCGCGACAATCGCTGTGGTGGCCTGACAACAGCCAGCTGGTCGGCTAAAGTTCGGGCGGGAGGAACCCTCGCCGTGGCCCAAACTGAACCCATCACCTACACAGCTGCCCCCGTTGACGTGCGTACCGACATTGTCGAAT
>JBLHHE010000233.1:0-4533 GCA_047616465.1 Alphaproteobacteria bacterium | reverse complement strand
CGCTGCAACGGATCGCGGCTGATTTTCTCCGCCCGTGCCTGGTTCTCGGCAAATAGACCCAGATCGTTGTGCGCGTAGCGCTCGACCAGGGTGTGCGCCAGCGCCGCCTTGTTGTCGAAATGATGGAAGAACGAGCCCTTGGTAACGCCGGCCTGGGCGACCAGCTTGTCGATCGAGGTCGCCGAAAATCCCTGGTCCAGGATCATCGCTTCCGCGGTGTCGAGAATCTTGTTGCGGGTTGCCGTACCGTCGCGCGCCATGGCCGATTGTCGCCTTTTCTTTTTAATTTAGAGCCTCATTATATACCGTCTGGTCGGTATGGCAACTGGCATTAATAAATTAACGGATAACCAAAAAGTAGCAAAGTTATAACGAATAGTGCGCATGCGACTAAAGTCGGAAAAGTTTATCTGTTGACTCTAAAATCGGGTTTCTGTACAAACCAACTAGTCGGTATGTTTAAAGAGCGAACGAGATGGAGGAAACCATGTCCGCAGCAGAAATTCTCACACAGTCCTCGAAAGATGGATTTTTACCCCCCAAGGCCGAGGCTTTCGAAGAGCGGTTGGTCGATGTGCTCAACGCCGGGGCGACCAGCCTGATGACCTCGATCGGCCACCGCACCGGCCTGTTCGATGCCATGGCCGACGGCGCTCCCGGCACCAGCGCCGAAATCGCCGCGCGGGCCGGGTTGAACGAACGCTATGTGCGCGAATGGCTGGGTGCGATGGTCGCGAGCGCTATCGTCATGTGCGATAGCGCCACCGGCAGGTTTCACCTACCGCGCGAGCACGCCGCCTACCTGATTCGCGACGCCGGCCCAAATAATCTGGCCGTATTCGCCCAGTATATTGGCGAACTCGGTTCGGTCGAGGGCGATATCGTTGAGTGTTTCAAGAATGGCGGCGGCGTGCCCTATGAGCGCTTCAACCGGTTCCACGAAATTATGGCCGAGGATAGCGGCCAGTCGGTTTTGCCGGCGTTGCGCGAGCATATTTTACCGCTGGTGCCGGACCTGATTGAGCGGCTCGAAACCGGCATTGCCGTGCTCGACCTCGGATGCGGCAGGGGCAAGGCGTTGACCCAAATGGCGGCGTGGTTCCCCAACAGTACGTTCGCTGGTTATGATTTGTCGCAAGAAGCGATTGCCTGGGCGACGGCGAACGCGGAAGAGAAGGGGCTCGACAATCTGACGTTCCAGGTGCGTGACCTCAGCACCTTCGACCAAGATGCAGACGAAGCCGCGTTCGATTTCGTCAGCACCTTCGATGCGGTCCATGACCAAGGCAACCCCCGCGCGATGGTGCGGGGTATTCGCCGAACGCTGGCTTCCGACGGGGTTTATCTGGCGCAAGACATCAACGGCTCAAGCCACGTGCACGAGAACTGCGATCATCCCATCGGGCCGCTGCTCTATACTATCTCGTGCATGCATTGCATGACCGTGTCGCTGGCCCAGGAAGGCGGCGAGGGACTGGGCGCCATGTGGGGCCGCCAAAAGGCGGTCGAAATATTCTCCGAGGCCGGTTTCGGCTCGGTCGAGGTGAACGAGCTCGATCACGACATCCAGAATTGTTACTATGTCTGCCGTCCCTAGCGTAGGCAGGGTCACAAGAATGGCGGGCCGGCGTGTTGCCGGCCCTCTCCATTTTGGTCATCTGGCGTTTGGCCCATCTGGACCAGGCGCGCTTGTGTGATATACGGAGTGCGGTGCTCAGCCCCGGCTGCGGGCGGGCGCTGCCCCGGCCATGGGGGCCCGTAGTTCAGTTGGTTAGAACGAACCGCTCATAACGGTTATGTCGCAGGTTCGAGTCCTGCCGGGCCTACCACCCACCCTCCGCACCTTGGGTGTCCCATACCTGCGGCGCACGAACCGGCGGAATACCGCCGGTTTGGCGCGGGTTCCTGCCTATACTGACCGCGCAGAGACGGCATAGGTAACGTTTTCCCGGCTCATTTGCCCGAAAGTCTCTGTCGGCGGAATTCACGACCCGTTCTTTAGGCCGTCGCTGGTTGGTCTCAGGCTGGCATTTCAGGCGTGAAAGCCGAGGAGACGGCGTTGATGGTCCCATTCGAGGGGTAATGTGCCGATGCGCCTCAGCCGATTGGCTGTCAGCTCGACCGGCTGGCGGCCGGCGAGGATGGCGTCGATGATGTCCGGAGCCAGGAAAGCGAATTGCATATTATGCCCGACGTCGCTCGCGTCAGTTTCTTCGCGCCGGGCGATCTCCTTGATCGATCGAGCTTCTCCTCTCGCCAGTTGATCGAACCAGTGATGCCCTTGGGCGAGCAGGGCGATCAGGTTCTCGTCGCGTACTGTGGATTCGCCTACTGCCGCGCGCACGACCAGCTTTGCCTCAACACCACGGCGCCTCAAGGAGAAAGGAACGGTTAGGTCAATCCGCGTTTCCGGGCCCGGTGATGCGGGGGCGTTGTTCCCAGAGACCAGGCAGTCGAGTTCCGTCTGTTTGATCTCGATGCGCAGCGAACCGGTGTTAACGGTGACACGATGGAGCAGACGGCTCAGCAAACGGCGCTGGTGTCCGGAATGTACGTTTTTCAGGTCGTCCGCTGCCGCCGCCGCGCGACGCAAGATGGTGCGTAAGCGATCGGGCGCAATGCCGGTCAGATGCAGCGCATCGATTAGGCGAAGCTCGTCAGTCAGGAAGTCGCCGACCGCGTGCGCGACCGCGCTATCGAGTTCCTTCGCCGGCAGGCGCCAGCCGCCATCGGCTGCCTCCGCTCGGTGCATTAGGCGCTTCGTGATGTAGTAGCGATAGCGGCGCCCCTTCTTGTTGGCGTGGGTCGGGCAGAGCCGATCACCCGTCTCGTCGTAGAGCAGCCCGGTCAGGAGGCTTGGCGCCTTGGCGTTGGTTGCGGAGCTCCGCTCGGCTGCATTGCCGTACAACTGGCGTCGAACGGCGTCGAAGGTCTGTCGCTCGATGATGCCTTGATGCTGGCCCGGATAGGTTTCGCCCCTGTGAGCGACGTCGCCAATATAGATCGGATTGACGAGCAACTGGTAGAGATGTCCGCGGCTAAAGGGTTGGCCGCCCGTCTCCTGACCTTCCGATCGTATGCGCCGTTTGGTAACCAATCCAAGGCGACCGGATTCCTCAACGAGCCTCTTCACTGTCCCGAGTTCGAGGTATAGACGGAACAATGTTCGGACGGTCTTGGCCTCATCCGGATTCACCACGAGCTTCTTGTCCTCGACGTCGTAGCCGACCGGCGGCAGCCCGCCCATCCACATGCCTTTCTTCTTGGACGCGGCGATCTTGTCGCGGATGCGCTCGCCGGTGACCTCACGCTCGAACTGGGCGAAGGAGAGCAGCATATTGAGAGTGAGCCGGCCCATTGAGGTCGTGGTGTTGAACTGTTGGGTCACGGATACGAACGACACGCTGTGCGCGTCAAACACTTCGACGATCTTGGCGAAGTCGGCGAGCGACCGGGTCAGGCGATCGACCTTGTAGACGACGATCAGATCGACCTTGCGTTTTTCGATATCGGCCAGTAGTCGCCGCAGCGCCGGTCGCTCCATTGTTCCACCCGACAGGCCGCCATCATCGTAGTTGGCCGATAGGGCTACCCATCCCATCGACCGCTGCGATGTGATGTACGCTTCGCAGGCTTCACGTTGGGCGTCGAGCGAGTTGAACTCCTGCTCAAGCCCGTCGTCGGTGGACTTGCGGGTATAGATCGCGCATCTGATATTGGTTGTCATAGCCCGAAGAACCTTGGCCCGGACCAGCGCGCGCCGGTGATCGCGCGGGCGATCTCGGAGAGGGAACGGTAGCGCTGCCCGTCGCACACGAATCCCTTTTCCAATACATCCACCGTATAGGTTCTGCCGTGCCATTCACGCACTAGCCGGGTGCCGGGCGACGAGGCTTTGGAGACCTCGGCCTTGGGTTTTGATCCTGATGTCTCACTATTGTTGGGCACAATAACGCGGCGCAGCTTGCCGCGCTGAGCAGGGGAGGGGCCGCCATAGGCTTGCGCTTGCACATGATAGGCGGCGGCGTACTCGAGCAGCCGGCGGCTGAGACCCTTCGGCGGTGGACGCCCGTAGGCTGCGGTCCACCGCTCGATCAATTCGGCACGTGGCAGATCCGGGATGGCGGCGAGGCTTTCGGCTACGAGTTCTGGACTGCGTCTGCGCCGCATCGTCTCGGACTTCGAGTTGGATCGCCGGTGGCGGTGCCTTTCGGCCAATTGCGCCGGTCAGCGCCGCAGTCTTGGCCGGCCCGCTGGCGCATCACGTCCTCATAGCTGCGCGGCGCCGAAGCAGGTACGGGCTGACGTAGTTATCGCTCGTACTCATGAGGTCTCCTTTGCGGCTCTAGTCATGGTTCGCGATGCGATAAACGCGGCCGCGGCCGTCAACCGGTGCCGAGGTCACTGTCAGACCGAGTTTCTTCTTTAGCGTTCCGCTGATGGCGCCGCGCACCGAATGAGCCTGCCAACCGGTGGCTTCGGTCAAATCTCCGATCGTCGCACCGTCTTCGTGGGAGAGCAGGGCGATTAGGC
>JBLHHE010000232.1:0-4535 GCA_047616465.1 Alphaproteobacteria bacterium | reverse complement strand
GGGCAAAACCGGTCCAGCTGGCTATAATTGCTAGAATTGGGCCACCGCTTTAAGCGGTTGTGGCGAGGCATTGATGCAGTACGAGAAATTTTTTGCTGATAATTTAGGTGGTCTGCGCGCCGAGGGCCGGTATCGCGAATTCGCCGATCTGGAACGCGCCGCCGGCGACTTTCCCAATGCCGTCCGTTACGTCAATGGCGAGCGCCAGGACATTACCGTGTGGTGTTCGAACGATTATCTGGGCTTCGGCCAGCACCCGGACGTGCTGGCGGCGATGCACGAGGCGATCGACCGCTGCGGCGCCGGCGCCGGCGGCACCCGCAACATTTCCGGCACCAACCACTACCACGTGCTGCTCGAACAAGAGCTCGCCGATTTGCATGGCAAGGCGGCCTCGTTGCTGTTTACCTCGGGCTATGTGGCCAATTGGACGGCGCTGTCGACCCTGGCCTCGCATTTGCCCGACTGCCTGGTGATCTCTGACGCGCTCAACCATAACTCCATGATCGAGGGCATCCGCCACGGGCGATCCGAGAAGGCCGTGTTCCGCCACAACGATGTGCCCCATCTGGAAGAAATTCTAAGCCAAGCCGGTCCCGATCGCGCCAAGATCGTCGCCTTCGAATCGGTCTATTCCATGGATGGCGATATTTCGCCGATCGCCGAAATCCTCGATCTGTGCGAACGCTATAACGCGCTGTCCTATCTAGACGAAGTCCATGCGGTTGGCATGTACGGCGCGCGCGGTGGCGGCGTGGCCGAGCGCGAAGGCGTGATGGACCGGGTCGACATCGTGCAAGGCACCTTGGGCAAGGCGTTCGGCGTTATGGGTGGCTATATTGCCGCGTCGGAAAACCTAATCGACTTCGTGCGTTCGAACGGCAACGGCTTTATCTTCACCACCTCGCTGCCGCCAGCGTTAGCGGCGGGCGCGCAGGCGGCCATCCGCATTTTGAAAGAGCGCAACGATATTCGCGAGCGCCATCAGGAGCGCGCGGCGACCCTGAAGCGGCGGCTGCGCGAGGCCGGTATAGAGGTGATGCCGTCTGAGTGTCATATCGTGCCGGTTCTGGTCGGCGATGCGCGGCTGTGCAAGATCGCCAGCGACGAGCTGCTCGACCGCCACAATATCTATGTCCAGCCGATCAACTATCCCACGGTGCCCAAGGGTACCGAGCGGCTGCGCCTGACCCCGACGCCGCTGCACGACGATGCGGCGATGGACCGGCTGATCGCCGCCTTCCAGGACATCTGGGCCCGGCTCGACCTGCGCAGCGCCGCCTAGGGCGGCCAGCAACGCACCAATACAAACGTGTACGCCGACCGCACGTTAATTCCGACCGAAGTGATCCGGCTCTGCGCCCTGGGCACGCTGACCCTAGCGCCGATGACCTATGCCGAGCTGGCCCGCGCGGTGCGCGCCTTTACCGGCCGCCTGTCGGGGCCGAGCCTGGATATGATGGGCACCTCGATCGAGCTACTGCGCACGGAAGGCCTAATTGAGGCGGACACACCGGGAGGCCAAGACGCCGAGGCCACGCTGCGGCTCACCCCGGACGGCGAGACTGAACTGCGCGCACTGCTCAGCGCCAATTTACGCAACACACTGGACGATCTGTCGCGCATCGTTTTCGCGCTGAAACTGCGCTTTCTGCATCTGCTCGAACCGGCGGTGGCCCGTGAGCAAATCGACCGGCTGATCGCAATCAGCGCCACCGATAAAGCGCGCCGCGCCGACACCAAGGCGCGCTACGGCCACGAGCCGGGCCATTTCGGCGCCTGGCTCGACGCCGACATCGAACGCGCCAACGAGCGCGTCGCCTGGCTAACGGCGTTGAAGGCGCGGATTTAGGGTCTGGCTTTAGTAGAGGTGCTGCCCGCCGGTCACGAACACTTCGGTGCCGGTGACGTAACCGAAATCGGGATTGCACAGTTGGAACACCGTCGAGGCCACTTCTTCGGGCGTGCCCATGCGGTGCATGGGGATGCGGCTGATCAGCGGTTCGTATTCCTCGCCGATCATTTCGGTTTCGATCTCGCCCGGCGCGACGGCGTTCACCCGTACGCCCAGTTCGGCGAATTCGACCGCAAGTTCGCGGGTTAGTGCCGAGAGAGCGGCCTTCGACGTCGAGTAGGCCGAGCCGGCAAAGGGGTGGATCGCGTGACCAGCGATCGACGTAATGTTGACGATCGCCGCGCCGACCCGCTTGCCGGCATGGGTGGGCGCGCCGTCACCATTTGGCGCCGACCCATTCGCATCGGATGCCCCAGCACGCGCCGCCCGGGCGAGCGCGATGGAAAAGCCGCGCGCCAGCGCCAGGGGCGTAAAAAAATTTAGCTGGAACACCTCGCGCCAATCGTCGAGCGAGCCGTTGAGGCAACCGAGCCGCTCTTGAAAATCGCTTTTCGGCGACAGCGCGGCGTTGTTGACCAGGGCATTCAGCGGCTCGTCGCCGAGAATGTCACAGGCCTCGGCGATGAACCGCTCCACATCGACAGGGTCGCCCAAATCCATCGGGATATGGGTGGTCCAGTTCGGGTCACGCTTGCAATGCTCGGGCACCGGATCGCGCGAACAGGTGATGATCTGCCAGCCTTCGTCGGAGAAGCGCTTGACCGTGGCGTGACCGATGCCGCGGCTGGCACCAGTGAGGATGAGCGAGCGCCGTTGTTGCGTCATGGCTAATAGGTAGGCCATTCGCGCGGCCGAGGAAAGTCACGAGATGGCGGACGGCCATGCTTCGAGACGGCGCTGCGCGCCTCCTCAGCATGAGGGATCTTAATAGTACAAACAGTCCAGCCTCATCCTGAGGAGCGATCGAAGGTCGCGTCTCGAAGGATAGGGGAGGCTCGATCTCTCAGTCCGCCACAGCCTCGGCGGCGGTCATGGCTGGCTTAATGCCGTGGCGTTCGGCTTCCGCGGCGTCGAAATTAAGCTCGACGCGCATGCCGTTGGGGCCGGTGATGAACAATTGGTAGAGGTCGCCATTGTTGGCCTGGCGCTGCAGAAATTCCGCGCCCTTGCGCTCCAGCCGTTCGATCATTTCGGGCAGACCGCTGCAGCGGAAGGCGACATGGTCGATGATGCCGGTGCCGCTGGTCCGGTCGGCATTGCTGCCGCCCAGATAGCGGTCCTGAAAACGCTTTTCTTTTGAGCCCTCGCTGGGCACGTGGGCGATATGCAGCACATCGCGCTCGCCGATATAGAGCCAGGTCACCGGCACCTTGAAATCGGGCGTGTGGCCGCGATCCATGCCGATATTTTCGACAAACCAGTCGGCAGTCGTGTCGACATCGTCGACCAGCAGCAATAAATGTTCGATATGGCTTAAGGGCATGGGTTCATCTCTCCGCTATCGGCAGCAATGGACGCCAAGATAACCCCTTCCTACGGATACAGCCAACTTTCTTGCCACCCGCCGTCCGCAATCCGCTCGAACAGCTGGCGGTCGTGCATCCGATCGTCCCGTTCGGTCCAAAACTCGATGCGTTCGGGCACCACCCGATAGCCGGACCAAAAGGGCGGGCGCGAAACTTCGCCGGTGGGGAATTTAGCCTCATACTCCTCGGCGCGGTGCTCCAACAACGCGCGCGACGCCAAGGGCCTGGACTGGTCGGATGCCCAGGCGCCGATCTGACTGCCGCGGGCGCGACTGGCAAAATAAACGTCGGCCTGGTCTTCCGAAACCGGTTCTACCGGGCCCTCGATGCGTATCTGGCACGCCGGCGACCGCCAGTAAAAACACAACGCGGCATGCGGATTGGCGACCAATTCTGCGGCCTTGCCGCTATTCAAATTGGTATAGAAATCGAACCCGTCGGCGCTGTGGCCTTTCAGCAGCACCATACGGGCAGAGGGCCGGCCCTAGGGGGTCGCCGTCGCCAGGGTCATGGCCCCGGGATTCGTGGCTTCCGAGGCTTCGGCCTGGCGATACCAGTCGCTGAATTGGGCTATAGGGTCGATTATTGGCTCAGACATGCCTTAACTCTGCCATCAAAATTGCATGTAATTTGTAGGGTAAATCTAAACCGTGCCACATCAGCGCGTTATGGCCTCCATATAGCGCGTGTAACGCAATAAATCCCTAATCCGGCCCAATCTTTTTTCAGGCCGAACGGAACGATGCCGGATCACGCGCCGGCGTCGGTCGATTTTTTGGCGACCAGGCGCGGACCGGTTTTACTCAGTAACTCTCTGATCGACTGGGCCAGCACATTGCGTCCGGCATCGTCGGCTTGCGCCAGCAGCGCCGCAAGATCTGCCGCCCATGGTGTCTCGGCGGCGCTCTCTGGATCGAATGCGTCTATGGCAAAGCCAAGAGCCTGATACAAATCGTGCAAGGAAAAATCATCCAAGTCGCGGATCAACACCGCCGTATCGGCATCGGTTCGCGCGATGTAGCCGGCGGTATGGAGACGCACCATGACCATGGCCAGCGCTTCGCCATCGCCCGACGCCGCCGCCAACAGAGCATCGTTATCGGCGGTGCCGCCGGCCTGCCCCACGGTGTGCAATAGGTCGATCACCTGCAGCG
>JBLHHE010000231.1:0-4536 GCA_047616465.1 Alphaproteobacteria bacterium | reverse complement strand
ATATAATTTTGGCACCGCGTAATCTGAATAATTTTCATCATTTTGCATCTGCTGTAATGCTTTATAAGCGCGATAGCGACGGTTGACCTACATAACGCTTAGTCCAAGCTTTTGAGCAATAAGCCCTGAATCTAATTCATGATCATCATGAAGATCAGCGATTAGCTTAGCCCTCTGAAAGCCGCCCCACTGCTTAATACCGCCAACATGTCGGATGCCCATGATGGCTTCGCGAAAAAACGTGTCTTGGTCTTCGTCGTCTGCAACTAGGCAAGGGACGGCTTCGAATCGATCAACGACGGCTTGCGGAATTTCAACACCGCTATTGAATTCGTCGCGAATCTGCTTGAGTGCAGCCACCCGTCGGTTGCCTTCGACGACTACGTATTTGTCCTCTTCGTGTTCATAGGGAACTACAACAATTTGCTCAATTTCCAAAAATCCATTAGATACAATTGAATCTCGGAGCGGTTTCAATGCCTCTTCTTGTAGACGTTGTAACGTACCGGCTTGAACCCTCTCAAGATGAAAGCGCTCCGGCGCGCAGGTTACAAAATCTCTTTGTTCTTGGAGGCGATAATTGTTTGGGTCGAGAAGAAGTTGATTTAATGGCAGGTTTTCCGCATGCATTTTTGACCTCAATTTTTGATACGCGGGCGAATATTCCGACGCCCCAAAATTATAAGAAAGCAACCATACAACCCTTAGTGCTGGCATTCGGGCACAAGCAGTCATTGCCAATCGTACCCCAAAGTCTCATTCTAGAGACGATACCAACGCTCACCCCTGCTTATGCAGCACCTCAGTCACCTGCGCCATAATTGAGATCGCGATCTCCGCCGGGCTTTTGCCGCCGATGTTGAGGCCGATGGGGGCGTGGATGCGGGCGATTTCGGTTTCGCTGTAGCCCTCTTGCGCGAGGCGGGTGACGCGGGTGCCGTGGGTTTTCTTGCTGCCGAGCGAGCCGATATAGAAAGCGTCGGAGCGCAGCGCCACGTGCAGCGCCGGGTCGTCGAGCTTGGGATCGTGGGTCAGGGTGACCACGGCGGTGCGGGTGTCGATGGCCAGCGCCTTCAGGGCGTCGTCGGGCCAATCCTCGCTGAGCTCCACGCCGGGAAAGCGGTCGCGGGTGGCGAACGCGCCGCGCGGATCGACGATTGTCAGGGCGTAGCCCGCCGTGCGGGCGATTTCCACCAGGGGCTGGGCGATATGCACCGCGCCGACGATGATCATGCGCTTGGGCGGGTTCGACACCTGGATGAACAAGGCGCCGGCATCGTTGTCGATGCGGGTGCTTTTGTCGTCGGCGATGGCGCGGCGCGCCGAGGCAATCGCCGCGTCGTCCAGCGCCAGCGCGCCGATTTTCCCGCTGCTGGTCTCGTCGCGGTAGACCAGCGCCTGGTCGCCGCTCTCTAAATGGGTGACGGACGCCACCGGCCGTTTGGCGGCGCGGGCGGCTAATAGGGCGTCGAGGATTTCTTGTTTCATGGGTGCTCGCTTCGGGGCCGGTCAGTCGAGGCGTTCGACATAGACTTCGATCCGCCCGCCGCAGGCCAGACCGACTTCCCAGGCCATTTCGTCGGCCACGCCGAATTCCAGCATCCGCGGCTTGCCGTCGGCCATGACTTCCTTGGCGTCATGGATCACCGCGCCTTCGATGCAGCCGCCCGACACCGAGCCGATCATGTTGCTGTCGCCGTCCACGGCCAGTTGGCTGCCCACCGGGCGCGGCGAAGAGCCCCAGGTGCTGACCACCGTGGCGATGGCCACATCCTTGCCTTGGGCGCGCCATTCGGCGGCGCGTTCCAGCACATCGTCATGGTCGAAGGTGGTTTGGGCCCCAGAGATTGAGGTCTGTGGCGTGTCGTTCATGCGGCGGCCTCCAGCATGCGGCGAATATTGGCGTCGTCGGTGGAGGGACGACTAAGGGCGTCGGATAATTGGTTCAAGCTCTGCAAATTGTGTACCGAGCGAAAATCGTCCACATGGGGCAGCAGGGCGCGTGCCCCCATCGATTTCGGCTCGTAGCGGTCATAACGTAAGAGCGGGTTCAGCCAGATCAAGCGCCGGCACGATTTATGAAGCCGGATGATCTCGTCTTCCAGGCCTTCCGCGGCGTCCCGGTCCAGCCCGTCGGTGATCAGCAGGACGACGGCGCCCTGGGACAGCGAGCGGCGCGACCATTTGACGTTGAATTCGTGCAAGGAGTGGCCGATCCGGGTGCCACCCGACCAATCGTCGACCGCGCCGGCGACCCGGTCGAGGGCATCGTCGACATCCTTATAGCGCAGATAGCGGGTGACGTTGGTCAGCCTGGTGCCGAACAGGAAGGTGTGGACCCGGTCGCGGTCGTTGGTGATGGCGTGCATGAAGTGCAGGATCATGCGCGAATAGCGGCTCATGGAGCCGGAAATATCGCACAGCACCACCAGCGGCGGATGACGCCGGCGCTGCTTGCGGTACTGCAGCGGGATCGAGCCGCCGCCCGAACGCAGGGCCGAGCGCAGCGTGGCGCGCATATCGATGCGATTTCCGCGCGGGTCGCGGCGGAACCGGCGGGTCGGCACCTCCATGATCGGCAGGCGCATGCGCGCAATCGCGCGTTTCGCCTGGGTAAGCTCGTCCGACGACATTTTCTCGAAGTCCATATCCTGCAGCACTTCGCGCGCCGACCAGGTCATCACCGCGTCGACCGTGACTTCGGGTTCGTCATCCTCGCCGTCGCCGTCTTCGCCGGCGTCGGGCTGGTCGCCTTTCAACGCTTCGGCCAACCGCCGATTGATCTCTTCGGCCTCGGGCGGTTTCTCCTGATCGACGAAGGAGGGTAGGATCAGCGCGCTCATGCGCTCCAACAGCTGCGGGTTGCGCCAGAAAATGTGGAACGCCTGGTCGAAGATCTCGCGCTGGTCGCGCCGGTTCACGAACACCGCGTGCAGGGTCCAGTAAAAATCCTCGCGATTGCCGAGACCGACCGTCTCGACGGCGCGTAACCCGTCGAGCACCTTGCCCGGGCCGACCGGCAGACCGGCGGCGCGCAGCACGCGGGCGAAATGCATGATATTGGCGGCGATCTTGCCGCCGGGACGCGCGGCGTCGCCGATTTCAGGTAAGGCCGCCTGGGCGGCTAAAACCTGGCGGGTTGCGTCGGGTATGGATTTCTCCGACATATCCGTCAGCCGGCGGCGAGCTGTGCCGCGGCGACCTCGTTCTTGATCTGATCGAGGATGAGGGCGGCTTCGCTGCCGCGGATTTGCGCGATGTCGTCCTGATATTTCAGCAAGACGCCCAGCGTGTCGTCGATCGCTTCCGGCGTCAGCTCGATCACATCGAGCTGGTTCAGCGCCGACGCCCAATCGATGGTCTCGGCGATGCCCGGCAGTTTGAACAAATCCATCTCGCGCAGCCGTTGGACGAACTGCACCACCTGCCGGCTTAGTTTCACATCGACCTGGGGGGCCTTCAGTCTGAGAATTTCCATTTCCCGTTCGGCGTCGGGATAATCGACCCAATAATAGAAGCAGCGCCGCTTCAGGGCGTCGTGGATCTCGCGGGTGCGGTTCGACGTAATCACCACGATCGGCGGATCTTGCGCCGCGATGGTGCCGATTTCCGGGATAGTGATTTGAAAATCGGAGAGAACTTCGAGCAGATAGGCTTCGAACGGCTCATCGGTACGGTCGAGCTCGTCGATCAGCAGCACCGGCGGGCCGTCGAGCGACGGTTCGAGCGCCTGCAACAGCGGCCGTTTGACCAAAAACCGGTCGGAAAATATATCGGTGCCCAACTGGTCGCGGTCTTCGATCCCCTCGGCCTCGGCCATGCGGATCTCGATCATCTGCGCCGCATAGTTCCATTCGTAGACCGCCGAGGCGACATCGAGGCCTTCGTAACATTGTAGGCGCACCAGCTTGCGGCCCAGGGTTTCCGCCAAAACCTTGGCGATTTCGGTTTTGCCGACCCCGGCTTCGCCTTCAAGAAACAACGGCCGGTTGAGCTTTAACGCCAGATGCACCGCCGTGCCCAGGCTGCGGTCGGCGATATAGCTGCCTTGGGACAGCAGTTCGACGGTGGATTCGACGTTATCTGGAATTTTGATCAACGTTCGCTCGCAATGTTGGAGGTCAGCCAAACGGCGCCGGACGGGCATACTGTACGCGGGTGGCGCTCATATCCGCGTTGATATAGCTCACCGGCGGGATGAGGCCAAGCGGTCACAAAAAATCGGCCGAAGTCTGCGCAGACCTCGGCCGATGTAATTTTGCAGAGGGCTATCAGCTGGCGGCGGTGGCAGCGCGGCTGGCCATGATCGAAATCAGATGGGCGCGGTATTCCGCCGAGGCGTGAATATCGCTGTTGAGGCCGTCGGCCGATACCTTGACCGCCTTGGCCGCAGCCGCGTCCAAGCCACTACCCAGGGCAGCCTCGATGTCGGCGGCGCGGAAGACGCCGGAATCGCTGGCCCCGGTAACGGCGGCGCGGGTCTCGCCGCCGGTCTGGGCGACCATGACGCCGACGATGGCATAACGCGAAGCCGGG
>JBLHHE010000230.1:0-4544 GCA_047616465.1 Alphaproteobacteria bacterium | reverse complement strand
GGACGGCCCTTTTCCCTTGGGAAAATGATTGCGCTTACGCTTCTTGAATATTAACCGCTTTCGGGCCGCGTGCGTCTGGCTGAACCTCGAAGTTCACTTTCTGACCCTCGGTCAGCTGCGACATTCCAGCCTGCTCGACCGCTGAGATGTGAACGAAAACGTCTTTCGAGCCATCTTCGGGGGAAATGAAGCCGAAGCCTCGCGTTACGTTAAAAAACTTCACGGTACCTGTCGTCATTAGTCATGCTTTCTTAGTGGTAAGGACCCGCAACGCACCTGCGCGCGGTGTGATTAATCCCAACATCACATTTAGAGAATGTCTCGTCGGCCCTAAGCACAGGGCATGAAGCTTCCTAAACCCGTTGTGGAGTGGTCACATACCGGTATAAGGGAACAGTAATCGCAAAAAAGCAAGCAGAATTAGTTGACTAATTTGGCGCGAAAACGGCGAATACTCGCACATTTATGCAGTTTTTAGCGCGATTCAGCCATTGCACAAATTGAGTACAAAAATATCAGAGGAGGGGTGCATTTGACTGCATTGATCCACGCCCCTTCCACCACAGGCCCTTGGCAAACCACATGTTGATGCCCGATTGAATGGATCAAATTGCCCGAATACTTACCCGGATTGGCCTGAATTCTATGTCGAAGCAGGCGTATCTGTAGCCGGCTTCAGAGCCCCACTAACGCCTCGCGTCGTCGGCAGTACCAGGAGGGCGCCATACAGCACAGCGCCCCCGAGAAACAATGAACTGGACCCCCAGACCTGCGCGGCCAAGGGCGCAACCCCTGCTCCAATGGTGCTCATGGCGCCGTTTATACCCCAAGCCCAAGGCACCAGTTTTCTGTCTTCAGCGCCTGCCAGCACCAAGCCTTGCGGGAACAGGTGCCCCATCAGCAAGCCCCCGGGCGCAATCAATGCAGCAACAACGACGCCTTTCACAATCAGCGGCCATGCGATTATCGCATGGCTCAACATGTCCAACGTGAAATAGAGCGCCAGCGCGTAGACGCATACCGCCAGCGCGGTCGTTCGAAACATTAATCCCCGGTGGAAATTCCAATTACTCATCAGGCTACCGAGGCCGCTAAACAGTATGAGACTGGCCAAAACAACGGCGATGGTGATGCTTGGGGTGTCGAATAACAGGCTGGCCTTTTGTATCAATCCAATTTCAAGAATGATGAAGCCTGCCCCTAAACAGAAGAAATAGCCGAGGTGGGAAACGGCCCGCTTGTTCAGCGCCGGTCCCCGCCGAAAGAAGAGCGGCGCGACGATCAAAAGCACGGCCATGGCAATTACGATACCAATGAATGTCACGCGAATGAGATGGGCGACCTCGTGCGGTCTTTGGTCAGTATCGGCGGACGGAATCTTCCAAAATCCAGACTCCAGATAACGGCCGTTATCAAATAAATCGAAAATGAAAGGCCGGTCGTCGGTAGCAATGGTAAAGCGCTGTTTTGTTTCTGCCCCAAGCGCAGCCAGTTCGCCTTCAACGTCGCTAGCTTCGATAACACGGCGATAGGCCTCATACTCTGGATGCGCGCTTTTACCAGGGGCATAAGCAATCTCGAACCCTTCGCGGCTGGCATTTCGCTCAATCATACGAACATCTTCATCGGTCCAACCCGATGGTTTAATCAGCAACGGATTATTGTCCCACGGTCGGTCCCAGATACGCGCAGAATCATTTTGTTTGAACAGTACAATGGCGGTTCGTTCGGGATTTGCGATGCCGCGCTCGCGCAAGTAAAGCCGCAAGGCAGCTAGCATCTTCACCTTGTTCACCTGCAAAATGACCGCATGACCGCTCGGCGTTAGGTGATCGAGAATTGACGCCAACCCTTGGGACGTAAACAGAAACTGTGTGGTTCCCCCGAGTAAGCCGGCGTAATAAGCCGCTGTCGCGCCACTCCATGACAGCAAATCGTGTCATAGCGGTTCTCATCGCGCTCCAAAAATACGCGCCCTTCCGACACTTCCAAAGTCACACTATTGTCAGCAAGAACCTGCGCGAGACCGAATTCGGGCATGCCCAATGCGCCGTTGACGAGGGTTTGATTAAGTTCAACACCGGTTACCCGGCCAGCCCCATTTTCACGCAAGCTCATAAGGTCGGCGCCAACACCTGCAAACATAACCAGAGCGGTATCAGGGGGATTGTCGAATAGCATCGCCGGTACGGTCGGCGTATGTCGTAAGGGACGCGCCCGGTCGGGTTCATGGGGAATGAGGAAGGCCATCCCTTCGCCGTTACCCAGCGACATTATGATCCGGGCATTGGCATTATCGATATCTTTTACCGCGCCGACGCGCGTGAAACTATTCCAGGCGCGCCACACCTCGACGATATTTCGCTCGTAGCCGTAATCGCGCACCTGAAAGTGGGGGTCCGCAGCGGGTTCTATATTATCGGCATACCAACTTGTCGATGAAACTGCACCTAAGACAATGGCGCCGGCGAACCCGGCGATCGCCCATCGATAATTCCAAGAAACAGCAAATGCGGCCGCGGCGAGCAACGCCACGATAGCGGGGGCAGTGACGGAAACTGCGTAATTCGTCGTTTCCATGATGATAACGGCAGCGACACTACCGATAGCCGCGCCAATCAAATCGGCCGCGTAATAGGTTCCGTAGGTCGCGCGATCCGGTGTTGCAAACAGATAAGAAAACAGGCACCCGAACAGAAAGTAGGGAAGACTGAGCGCCAACCCAATAAGGATCGAGGCGAAAAATCCGTTGACGAAAAACGCAACTACCGCCCCGGAGAAACCGTTCGACCGTCCCGCATTCTCGATGGCAAAGTTCAGGGACGCCTTTACATCGACGGCCAGAAAATTTGAAAAAATTAACAACGCCGCGATACACACGCAGCCAAACCAGAATATCTGACCGCGCGGCGCCTTGATCGATTGCACGTCGATTAAGCTGATCAGAGATCCGGCGGCGCTTAGACCCAACAGGGCCAGCGCGATGGCGGTGAATATGTAGCTTGGCCCGACGGTAAAATTGATCGTTCGAACCGTCATTAGCTCGAACGACAAGAGCGCGAATGCAATCAGAAACGTGCCGAGATACCGCCAACCGTTACTTTGGACCCCCGATACGGCGGTTCTTGGTGCTTTGCGTTGCATAGTTGTTCTATCACTGGTCGTCGGGACATTTTCTCGGCCGCACGAAACGACACGATCAAGGCCGGTGCTTATCAGCGCCGGCCTTTTTCATTGTGTATGGGGAGTGGAAATGCGCTATCTGAATTTAAGTAGATAGACGCGCTATAGATCAGTGAAGAGGAGACCATTATGGGCGAATTCAAAAGCGTCGTTCGCGACGGCATGCGGATCGAATGGGACGTGCCGATCGAGATGGACGATGGCGTCGTGCTGCGCGCCGATATCTTTCGACCGATCGACGACGGCAAATATCCGGCCCTGGCCAGTTACGGCCCCTATGGCAAATGGCTGCACTTCGAGGACCGCTTCGACGAGCAATGGCGCCGCATGTGCGATCAGCATCCCGATGTACCTGCGGGCTCGACCAACAAGTACCAAGTCTGGGAGCTTGCCGATCCTGAGAAGTGGGTCTCCGATGGCTATGTGTGCGTGCGCGTCGACAGCCGCGGTGCTGGCCGTTCGCCCGGGATAATGGACATGTGGTCACCACGCGAGGCGCGCGACTTCCACGACTGCATTAACTGGGCCGGGGTGCAGGAATGGTCGAATGGCAAAGTCGGCCTTGCCGGTATTTCCTATTACGGCATGAACCAATGGCAGGTGGCGGCCTTGCAGCCCAAGCATCTGGCTGCGATGTGCGTGTGGGAAGGCGCCGCCGACTTCTATCGTGATATGAGCCACCATGGCGGTATTTTCTGCACCTTTCCTGCCACCTGGTATCCCCGCCAGGTCGTCACGGTACAGCACGGACTCGGCGATCGCGGCTGGCGCAGCCGCCTCACCGGTGACTGGGTATCTGGTCCGCTAACGTTGAGCGAAGAAGAACTGAAAGCCAACCGCCGCGACTTCGGCGCCGAGTGCATCGCAAACGAATTGGCCACGGATACGTACTGGGCCTCGCGGCTGCCTGATTTCAAGAAAATCGAAGTTCCTTTGCTGTCGGCTTCCAATTGGGGCGGCCAGGGTCTGCACCCACGCGGCAATTTCGAGGGATTTCTCGAGGCGGCCTCGACCGAAAAATGGCTCGAGGTGCATGGCATCGAGCATTGGACCGAATTTTATACCGATTACGGTGTCGAGCTGCAGAAGCGCTTCTTCGGTCATTTCCTAAAAGGCGAGGATACCGGCTGGACCCAACAACCGAAGGTTCAGTTACAGATACGCCACCCCGGTGAGCAGTTCGCCGAACGTCACGAAACTCAATGGCCTTTGGCAGGCACCCAGTGGACAAAGTTTTATCTCAATCCCGGCGACGACACTCTGACGACAACCGAACCCACTGAAGATACCACCGCCACCTACAGAGGCCTTGGCGAAGGTTTGACGTATCTGACGCCGACGCTGCAAGAGGACACCGAAAT
>JBLHHE010000229.1:0-4552 GCA_047616465.1 Alphaproteobacteria bacterium | reverse complement strand
TCGTTGCCCGGCGGCGTCTCCGGTGCCATCTCGGCCCATTCAGGAAGTTTGCGCCAGACCGCCAAAGCGCTCGATGTACCGGTTGCCGCGGCATCGGAAAGAGGGTCGGCTCCGAGCGCTTTTAAGATGACCGGCCCCCATAACCATCCGGCGCGCGTCATATCCCGGGCGATCGCCACGGCGTCGTCATGGTCGCCGGTATCGGCCGCGATCTCGGCCAGCAGCCGGCCCGCCACAGTGTGCAACAAGGTCAGGGGCGCTTCGTCGTGATCGCCGGCAAGCTCCAGAGTGCGTGCGACACCGTGCAACGTCGGCAACGTAAATTGCGCCGGGCGCACGAAGGCGAAAAGTTCTAATATGTCGTAACCCGCCACATAGTCGCGGTTTAGACGGCGCGCGATCGACGGCGCGTGGCACAGCAGCGCTGGCGTGACATCGAGGCGCCGCGCCGCCTCGTCGCGGGCCAGAGATTCGAGCTCGCCGCCGGGGGCGGCCCACAGCGCAGTCGTGCGTAATACATGGACGGCGGCCAAAGGTAGCAGCGAGGCCGGCGCATCTGGCGCCGTAGTTGAGAATCCCTGGTTCATGACCCGACTTTACGGGCATGCACGGTCGGTCGCTAAAACTTTCGCTAATTTTTGGTTGAAAACGGGTGAAAATCTAAGCGATGACGCGCAAAAGTCTAAGCGATCTTGCGTGACTTCCGATCTATGATCGTTATCCTTACCGGTGTGAAGTCTGTCCAGGTTTCTCAGGACAGGCGTGGAGTCTTGCCATCGTTTAACGGCCGGTCTTCGTACGATTTTCCAGGTAGGAGTATTAAAATGGCTATATCACCAGCGGGTACTGTATCAACCCTCGTTCCCGATGCGCCGCCGCGGCCGGCGTCTGAGCCGTCGACCCCGAATCAATCGACGCAGGCGGATAATCCGCGCGAGGCGGTAACGCCGCCTTCATCGGATACCCGTATTGAACCGGAACCCCCGCGCGAGCGAAAGCTCGATCTGTCGGTCTAACCGGTCCGCCCGGGCCCGCTCAGGGTCTCTCGGGCGCTTTACCTTCGAAGTTTGCCGCCGCGCGGTTCTCCGCGCGTGCGGCTGACTTCGTTTTGCCTACCCGAACGCCAACGGAATTGATTCCCTCTGGCTGGAAACTGCTCTAGGGTCCGCCGGCAATTCAATGATGTAGTGGAACGGGGCAGATGACCGGGGAACGCGAAATAGCCGGGGCGGCCCGGGCGTGGCCATTCGAAGAAGCCCGCGCGATTATCAAGCGCTTGGGCGGTGGCGAAATCGACCGGACGCCGGAAAAGGGCTATGTGCTGTTCGAGACCGGTTACGGTCCGTCCGGGCTGCCCCATATCGGCACCTTCGGCGAGGTCGCGCGCACCACCATGGTGCGCCACGCTTTCACCACGCTGTCGGATATTCCTACGCGCCTGATCGCCTTTTCCGACGACCTCGACGGCTTGCGCAAGGTGCCCGACAACATTCCCAATGGCGAGATGCTCGAGCCCTATTTGGGCAAACCGCTGACTGCGGTCCCCGATCCCTTCGGGACCCACGATAGCTTCGGCGCCCATAATAATGCGCGGCTGCAGGTGTTTCTCGACCGGTTCGAATTCGATTACGAATTTTACAGTTCGACCGAATGTTACCGTGACGGGCTGTTCGACGATGCGCTGTTGCAGATGTTGTCCAATTACGATGCGGTTATGGAAGTGATTGTGCCGACCCTGGGTAAGGACCGGCAGGCGACATACAGCCCGTTTTTGCCGATCTGTCCGCTCACCGGCGTGGTCTTGCAGGTGCCGATGACCGAGGTTAACCCCGATGCTGGCACCATCGTTTATCGAGACCCCGAAACCGACGCGCTGACCGAGACCCCGGTCACCGGCGGCCATTGTAAGCTGCAATGGAAGGCCGATTGGGCGATGCGCTGGAGGGCGCTCGAAGTCGACTACGAAATGTCGGGCAAGGATTTAATCGAGTCCGTCAAGCTCTCGAGCAAGATATGCCGCATCTTGGGCGCGCGGCCGCCTGAAAATCTGACCTACGAACTGTTCCTCGATGAGAATGCTGAAAAAATTTCTAAGTCGCGGGGCAACGGCCTGACCATCGACGAATGGCTGACCTATGGACCGCCCGAAAGTCTAGCCCAGTACATGTTCAACAAGCCGAAGAGCGCCAAGCGGCTGTATTTCGATATCATTCCTAAATCGGTCGACGAATATCTCGGCAATGTGGCGCGCTTTCATAAACAGGAACCGGCTGATCGCCTGGAGAATTCCGTTTGGCATGTCCATGGCGGCGCGGTGCCGGAAATTAACATCGACATTTCCTTCGCCGTTCTGCTCAATCTCGCCAGCGCCTGTAACAGCGACGACCCAACCGTGCTGTGGGGCTTTATTAGCCGTCATGCGGCGGGGTCGACGCCGGCCAGCGACCCGTTGCTCGATCGCCTCGTCCTCCACGCGCTGGCCTTCTATCGGGACTTCGTCAAGCCGGCGAAGTCCTACCGCACCCCTGATGATAGGGAGCGCGCGGCCATGACTGAACTGGCGGCGCGGATCGAAGCCCTCGACGCGAACCCCGATGCGGAAACCATCCAGACCGAAGTCTACGCCATCGGTAAAGAATACGAGTTCGAGCCGCTGCGCGATTGGTTCAAGGCGCTCTACGAAGTGATGTTCGGCGAAAGCCAGGGCCCGCGTTTCGGCTCGTTCGCCGCCCTCTATGGGGCGCCGGAAACGGTGACCCTGATCCGCCGCGCCCTGGCCGGCGAGGATATGAGCGCTTAGTAGACGGGAGCGATCAATAAACCCTCTCCTTTAAGGAGAGGGGGCTTTATTTCGAGTGAGCGAAGTCCCAGTACAATTCGCGGGTGCGCTGGTAGACCGGGCCCGGTTGCAGGTCGCGGTCCTCGTAGCGGATCACGGGCTGCACCTTGCCGTAATTGCCGGTGTTGAAAATCTCGTCGGCGTCCTGCAAATCCTCGACCCGAACGGTGCGTTCTTCGACCGCCATGCCGTCGGCGCGCATCAGTTCGATCAGCCGCTGGCGGGTGATGCCGTTGAGGAACGAGCCGTTCGGCACCGGCGTAATCGCCACGCCGTCTTTGACGATCCATATATTCGACGTGGCGAACTCGGCGATGTGGCCCAACCCGTCGCGCATGATCGGGTTTTGGTAGCCGCGATTGCGGGCCTCGACTAGGGCGCGCGAGCTGTTGGGGTAGTGGCACGACGCCTTGGCGCCGGTCGGCGCCGATTCGGGGCCGGGCCGCCGGTAGCTGCTCAGGCAACATGAAAACCCCGCCCCGGTTGGCATCACCGCCTCGAATATGGTGAGCGCGAATTTGGTGCTTTCGGGATCGGGCACCAGTACGTCCAAGGCCGCGTCGGCCCAGAACATCGGCCGGATATAGAGCGCGCTTCCCGGTGCGAACCGCTTGACCCCGTCGAGGGCGAGCTCCTCGATTTCGCCGGCGCTGAGCATCGGCTCCATGTTCATGATTTTGGTCGAGTTAATCAGCCGTTGGCAATGGCGGTCGAGATCCGGGGTCACTCCCTCGAAGGCGCGGGCGCCGTCGAAGGTGATCGAACCCAGCCAGATTGCGTGGGAATCGGCGCCGATCAGGGGCACGTTGCCCGCGACCCAGTCGCCGTCAACATAAGTCTGTGAAGCCATTTTTTGTGGACGCCTTCGATCCCGGTAGTAAGTCAACCATAACAAGCATAGCGTTAATTCGGCGTTGGGTACCAGAGTAGTCTCGACCCCTTTACGCACGCCGGGACTGACCGCATATTGCGCTTATGCCTATTTTGAAAATTGCCCGTATGGGGCACCCGATTTTGAGCCAACGATCTGTGGAAGTGCCAGATCCGACGGCGCCAGAAGTGGCCCGGCTGGTCGCCGCCATGATCGAGACCATGGAAGACGCCGATGGCACGGGGCTGGCAGCGCCCCAGGTGCACATGCCCTGGCGTATCGTCGTCTACAAGGTGATGGCCGAGCGCGCCGAAGCCGAAACCGACCCCGATGAGGACGATGCTGGCGAGGAAGTTCCGACGACGGCGATGATCAACCCGGTGGTCGAACCGGTGGGCGATGAGACCAATGTCGCCTTCGAGGCCTGTCTGTCGGTACCCGATATGGCCGGACCGGTGCGCCGTTTCAGCCGCGTTCGTCTGACCTACCAAACCCTGGAGGGGGGAACCGTAGAACGCGAGGCCGAGGGATTTCACGCCCGGGTCATCCAGCACGAATGCGATCATTTGGACGGCGTTCTCTATCCCATGCGCGTCGAGGACATGGCGCAGTTTGGCTTTGTCGACGAGTTGGGTAAGGGCCAGGGCCTATCGGACTCGCAAGACGGTGAAGGGGAGGCGGGCGATGAGGCGGAAGCTGACTGAACATTTAGCCACCGAGCGCCGGGCGATCCTGGACAAGGCTCTCGACCATGTGCCGTTCGATGGTTGGACCGAGCAGACGTTGCGCCAAGGCGCGGCCGACGCCGGGTTCGACGATACGATGGCACGCCGGGCCTTTCC
>JBLHHE010000228.1:0-4560 GCA_047616465.1 Alphaproteobacteria bacterium | reverse complement strand
CCGTGGAATTTGGGCAGCACGGCGCGCTTGTCGATGCCAGCGGCCATCTGCAACACCGGCCGGGTCATCTTGTTATCGACATTGGAGGCCCAATTCGCCACGCCCGATACGGGGGCCGCCAACGCTCCGTTCCGGTCGGTCTTCGACAATTGGCGTTGCGCGAACGGTATCTGTTTCTTGGCATTCTCGACGGCGCGGTAACGCAGCATCAGGTGCGGGAAATCGAGGTTGAATTCGTGCGGCGGAACGTAGGGGCACTTAGTCATAAAGCACATATCGCACAGGGTGCAGGCGTCAACGACCGGCTTAAACTCTTTGGAATCGACCGTATCGAGCTCGCCTGATTCCGACTCGTCGATGAGATCGAACAGGCGCGGAAAGCTGTCGCACAGATTAAAACAGCGGCGGCACCCATGACAAATATCGAATACCCGGCGCAGCTCATCGTCGAGTTTGGCTTCGTCGTAGAATTCAGGGTCTTGCCAGGCAATGGGATGGCGGGTCGGCGCCCCGAGGCCACCCTCGGTCGGCGCTGCGGCCGTACCGTCACTGTCATTGGCCATGGCGCACCTTCCTCGGAAGCTGCCTGCGACCGGCGCGACAGCTCAAAAACGGGTGAAAGCAATTTCGTCAAACCGCGGCGGGGTCCGGGCATGAACGCCCTAGGCGGCCCGGACCCTCGCACGGTGTGTCGTTTGAACCGGCGCTAGCCGTCGAGCTCGTCGAGCGCTTTCTGGAACCGTCCGGCATGGCTCTTTTCAGCCTTGGCCAGAGTCTCGAACCAATCGGCGATTTCTTCGAAACCTTCTTCGCGGGCGGTACGCGCCATGCCCGGATACATGTCGGTGTATTCATGGGTTTCGCCGGCGACTGCCGCACCAAGATTCAGCGATGTGCTGCCGATCGGCAGGCCGGTCGCGGGATCACCGGTTTCCTCGAGATACTCCAGATGGCCGTGCGCGTGTCCGGTCTCACCTTCAGCGGTCGACCGGAATACGGCGGCGACATCGTTATATCCTTCGACGTCGGCCTTCTGCGCGAAGTAAAGATAACGCCGGTTGGCCTGACTTTCGCCGGCGAAGGCGTCCTTCAAATTACCTTCTGTCTTGCTGCCCTTGAGTGACATTGCACTCTCCTTTCCCTGGTCTGGTACACCTGAAATCATAGCCGCTGAGGCGAAAAAGAGCACAGCGGTTCTCTTGTCTTGAATGCAATATGGCGCAGCTAAACAGACCTGTCAACAGTTTAGATACATTCTAAACCGCTATATAGGAGATTTGTTTAGCGAATTTTATTTTAGGGAATTTTTAGGCGGAGCCGGGTTCGTCACGCCGCAGGCGGACCACCACATCGACGCGCTGAACCTGCGCACCGGGCGGCGGCTCGGGTAATGTGGCCAGGGTGATCGCGTCGCCGGGAATGTCTTCCAAGGCGCCATCGTCTTCATAAAAGAAATGGTGGTGATCGGTGATGTTGGTGTCGAAATACGAGCGTCCCGGCGCGACGACAACCTCGCGCAACAATCCGGCGGCGGTAAACTGATTGAGGGTATTGTAGACGGTTGCCAGCGACACCCGAATGCCGTTGCGCATCGCTTCATCGTGCAAATGCTCGGCCGTGACATGCCGGTCGCCGCCATCGAACAACAACTTACCGAGCGCCAGCCGTTGCCGCGTCGGCCTGAGTTCGGCTTTTTTGAGCCGCCGCAGCGCGTCTGCGAAGGGCCGCTCGGGCCGTCCTGGAGAAATTTCGTTCATCGCTAAACATATTGATTATTTTAGATCGATGTAAAGAGGAATTTTTCGAAAGAGTTGGTTAACGCCATAATATTCGGTGTGTTTTTCACCGCAGGGCCTCTCGCCAGAACCCGGCAGCAGCGCTGGTGGCGATCCGCGGGCAGGACATGTTTGGCGCTGGATTTGGCACTTTGGCCGCAGGTGCGAAAGTCTGGTTTTGAACAATGGTGTTCTGCGTTACAGTGCGCCGCAAGCCCGCCCTTGTGGCGCACCCATATTACCCCAGCATTGAGCAGATAAGTATGGACGAGCCTTTTTCGAAATCCAGTTTCACCTATGAAGACCTATTGCAGTGCGCCCATGGTGAGCTGTTCGGGCCTGGCAACGCCCGCCTACCGCTACCGCCGATGCTGATGTTCGACCGCATCGTCTCGATTAGCGCCGACGGCGGTGAGCACGGCCACGGCGAGATCATCGCCGAGTTAGACATCACCGACGATCTTTGGTTCTACCAATGCCACTTCGAAGGCGACCCGGTCATGCCGGGCTGCCTGGGGCTCGACGCCTTGTGGCAGATGCTGGGCTTTTTCCTCGGCTGGCTGGACCGCCCAGGGCCGGGGCGTGCGCTCTCTGTCGGCGAGGTAAAGTTTTCCGGCGAAGTGAAGCCCGGCGGCAAAATATTACGCTATCACATCAATGTCCGGAAAGTGATCAAGCGCGCTTTCACCCTGGCCATCGCCGACGGCTATGCCGAACTCGACGGCGAGCGTGTCTATGAAGCAACCAACCTGCGGGTGGGCTTGTTCCCCGAAGGTGAAAAGGCAGGTGCTTAATGCCTGAATTACGCCGCGTTGCCGTTACCGGGCTGGGCATTGTCTCGCCGCTCGGCAACAATACCGATGAAGTGACCGACAGCCTGCGCGCGGGCCGTTCGGGGATCGTGTTCTGCGAGGATTATGCCGAACGCGGTTTCCGCAGCCACGTTCACGGCGCCCCGAACATCGACCTCGACAACCATATCGACCGCAAGCTGCGCCGGTTCATGGGCGATGGTTCGGCCTATAACTACGTCGCCATGACAGAGGCGATCGCCAGCGCCGACCTGAGCGAGGGCGAGGTCTCCAACGAGCGCACCGGCTTGGTCATGGGCTCTGGCGGCCCGTCGACATCGGCACTTGTGGCCGCCGCCGATACCGCGCGCGAAAAGAGCGCCAAGCGGGTCGGCCCCTATGCCGTACCTAAGGCGATGTGCTCGACAAACTCGGCCAATATGTCGACCGCCTTTCATATGCGCGGCCTGAGCTATTCCATCAGCTCGGCCTGCTCGACAAGCGCCCACTGCATCGGCAACGGCGCCGAATTGATTCAATGGGGCAAGCAGGATGTCGTGTTCGCCGGCGGCGGCGAAGAGCTGCACTGGACCCTGACCGTTCTGTTCGACGCCATGGGTGCGCTATCGTCGAAATATAACGATACGCCGGAGAAAGCCTCGCGCCCGTTCGATGTTAACCGGGACGGTTTCGTGATCGCCGGCGGCGCCGGGGTCGTGGTGCTGGAAGAGTGGGAGCGCGCGAAGGCGCGCGGCGCCAAGATATACGGCGAGGTTGCCGGCTACGGCGCGACCTCCGACGGTGTCGATATGGTGGCTCCGTCGGGCGAGGGCGCCGTGCGCTGCATGCGTATGGCGGCCAAGGATTTAGGCAACACCGCGGTCGACTACATAAATGCGCACGGCACTTCGACACCGGCCGGCGACATGACCGAACTCAAGGCTATCGCCGAAGTATTCGGCACGCACCGGCCGCGCATCTCTTCGACCAAATCCCTGACCGGCCACTCCCAGGGGGCGACTGGCGCCCATGAAGCGATCTACTCGCTGCTCATGCTCGACCAGGACTTTATCGCCGCCTCGGCCAATATCGACGAGCTGGATCCAGAAGCCGGCGACGCCGAAATCGTCACCCAGCGGATCGACAATGCCGGTCTCGATTGCGTCATGTCGAACAGCTTCGGGTTCGGCGGCACCAACGCAGCCCTTGCCTTTAAGCGCGACAATGGCTGACGCGCTCGCCCCCACACCGCCGGTAGCGCCGGCGTCCAAGCCCGAGCAGGTCAGCGCCACCCGGCTACCAACCTCCGGCACCTTGATGGCGGGCAAGCGCGGCCTGATCATGGGCGTCGCCAACGACCATTCGATCGCCTGGGGTATCGCGCGGACCGCAGCCTCGCAGGGCGCCGAGCTGGCGTTCACCTATCAATCAGACTCGTTTGCCAAGCGTGTCGCGCCGCTCGCCGAATCGGTTGGCGCCTCGACGCTCGTGCAATGCGATGTCGGCGACCCGGACAGCCTCGACCGCGCTTTCGCCGCTGTCGCCGACGCCTGGGGCGGGCTCGACTTCATCGTCCACGCCATCGCCTATTCCGACAAAGAGGAATTGAAGGGGCGCTACGTCGATACCTCCCCGGAAAATTTCCTCAATACGATGAATATCTCCTGCTACTCGTTTACCGCCGTCGCCCAGCGCGCGGCGAAGCTGATGAGCGCGGGCGGCGCCATGGTCACGCTCACCTATCACGGCGCCCAGCAGGTGATGCCGAACTACAACGTCATGGGGGTCGCCAAGGCCGCGCTTGAGGCATCGGTGCGCTATCTCGCCGCCGATTTGGGTCCCGAAGGTATTCGCGTCAACGCCATATCCGCCGGGCCCATGCGCACCCTGGCGGGCTCGGCCGTCGGCTCGGCGCGCCAAGTCTACAACTACAATCGCGACGTCGCGCCGTTGCGTCGCAACGTGGTGCTCGACGATGTCGGCGGCGCCGGCCT
>JBLHHE010000227.1:0-4561 GCA_047616465.1 Alphaproteobacteria bacterium | reverse complement strand
TCACTCCAAATCGGCGTCGCAATTGGCAAGACATGGGACTAAGTTATTCGCCATGAAATATTTTTTCGCCGCCGCTATTTTCCTCGTCGTGTTCTCCGATCCGGCAAGCGCGCAATCCCGCAACCAAAGTTGGGCGCTATGCGAAGCCGGCGACCCGGATCGCGGCATCGCCGCCTGCACCGCCTTGATCGATTCGGGCTCGGAGAGCGCCGCCAATCTCGCGATTGCCTACGCCAACCGAGGCATCAGCTATTCCGACAAGGGCGATTTCGCGCGGGCGATTGCCGACTATGAGCAGGCTATTAAGCTGAAGCCCAATCTTATATCGGCGCTCAACAGTCTGGCGTGGGATCTCGCCACCATGCCCGCGGCGGAGCGCCGCGATGGGCGCCGCGCCGTGCAGCTTGCGGAGCGGGTCCTGGCCTCGAATGCCAGCGAGCCCGGCTTTCTCGACACCGCAGCCGCCGCCTATGCCGAAGCCGGACGATTTGCCGAGGCCACCCGCACGCAAGAAAGAGCGCTCGCTCTGCTGCGGCAGGCGGGCAATGTACCCGAGGCCGTCATCGACGATTTCAACAGCCGGTTGCAGCTCTATAAGGCAAACCAGCCCTTCCACCGAACCCAATAAACGTCAAAGCTGACACCGCATTATCGAAGGAGCGACCCATGGACCTCAACCTGTCGGGAAAACGCGCGCTGGTCACTGGCTCGACACTGGGCATCGGACGCGCGATTGCCGAGACGCTGTTTGCCGAGGGCGCCAGCGTCATCGTCAACGGCCGCGACCAAGGCCGGGTCGATCAGGCGGTCGCCGAGATGTCTGCCGGCGGTAACGTCAGCGGTTGCGCGGCCGACCTGTCGACGGCCGATGGCGCGGCGCAACTTATAGCCTTTGCCCAAAGCCAGGGTCCGGTCGATATTCTGGTCAACAATGCCGGCACGTTCACGGTCAAGGAGTTCTTCGATATCGAAGACGGCGACTGGCAGGATATGTTCGAGCTCAACGTGATGAGCGGCGTGCGCCTGTCGCGCGCGCTGATGCCCCATATGCTGGCCAGCGGCTGGGGACGCATCGTCTTCATTGGCTCGGAACAAGGCTCGAAGCCAAACCCCTCAATGTCCCATTACGCCATGACCAAGACGGCCCTGGTATCGATCGCCCGCAGCCTGGCGGAGCTTACCCGCGACACCGAAGTCACGGTGAACACATTGCAGGTAGCGCCGACCTGGACCGATGGCGTCGACGCCTTCATGCACCAAATGGCGGAGATCGAAGGCACCACGCCGGAAGAGATGAGCAAAGCTTATTTCGCCGAAGGCGAAGGCCGCACGTCGCTGCTGCAGCGCTGGGCCGACCCGGCGGAGATCGCCAATGTGGTGGCGTTCCTGTGCTCGCCGCTAGCCTCGGCGATCAACGGCGCCGCCCCGCGCGCCGATGGCGGCATGGTGCGCTCGTTGTTTTAGGCGTGCTGAGGCGGGGCGTGCCGGCGCACCCTATTCGTTATTTTCGGGCGGCCGGACTTCCAGATCATGGAGGCGCTTTGCCAGAGCTTCCTGCTCGCTGCGCGCCTTGGCCGCCATCGCCTTGACCGCCTCGAACTCTTCGCGGGTCACCAAATTCAGCCGCGAGAGCACCCGCTCGACGCGTTGCTGCACCAAGGCTTCGATTTCATCGCGCATCCCGGTGGCCACACCGGCGGCGCCATTGGCCACCCGCGCTATATCGTCGAGTAATCGATTACGTGTTTGCATGGGGAAACTCCTCGCTTGCCTGACCATATGGTGTCGGTGGGTGTCGCTGCAAGGCCGCTGCCATACGCATTGCAGGACATCGGGGCGCATGCGTATAAGAACCCGAAAATCAAGACGAGACTGCTTATGATCGTCGTAACCGGTGGTGCCGGCTTTATCGGGTCCAATTTAGTGGCTGCGCTGGAAGAGCGCGGCGGCGAAGAAATCGTTGTCTGCGATTACCTCGGTAACGAAGACAAGTGGCGCAACATCGCCAAGCGCCAGATTACCGAGCTGATCACGCCGGACGATTTGTTGAAATGGCTGACCTCGAACATCGCTTCGGTGCACATGGTGTTCCATCTGGGCGCCATTTCGTCGACCGTCGAGCGCGATGTCGATCTCATCATTGCCAATAATTTCCGCCTCAGCCACGACCTATGGGAAATCTGCGTGCGCCGCGACGTGCGCCTGATCTACGCATCTTCGGCGGCGGTCTATGGCGACGGCGCGGCCGGATTCGATGACGAATGCACGTTGGACGCCATGGACAAGCTGCGCCCGCTCAACCCCTATGGTTGGTCGAAGGTGCTGTTCGACCGCAAGGTGGCCCATTACGCAGACCGCATGACCCGCACGCCAGGCCAGTGGGCGGGGCTGCGATTCTTCAATGTCTACGGCCCCAACGAGTACCACAAAGGCAACCAGCGCAGCGTAGTCCCTCAGTTCTGGCAGCAGATTAAAGAGACCGGCCAGGCCCGGCTGTTCAAATCGCAACATCCCGATTACGGCGACGGCGGCCAGCTGCGCGACTTTGTCCATGTAGACGATTGCGTGCGTATCATGCTGTGGCTGTATGACAATTACGGCATTTCCGGCCTGTTCAATGTCGGCACCGGCCAGGCGCGGAGCTTCGAGGATATGGCCAATGCCATATTCAGCGCCCAGGGGGTTGAATCGCGCATCGAATATTTCGATATGCCGGAGAACGTGCGCGATCAGTACCAGTACTTCACGCAAGCGCGAATGGACCGATTACGCGCGGCTGGCTACGATGCGCCATTCACATCGCTCGAGGACGGCGTCCGTTCCTATGTGCAGGATTATTTGGCAACCGACGACCCGTACCGATAAATTCGGTTTCGCGGCGCAACAGATACAGAGCCCGGCGCGACGCGCCATGAGGACCCATGCCATTTCCTGATATAGATCCCGTCGCCATCGCCATCGGGCCCCTGGTTATACGATGGTACGCGCTTGCCTTCATTTTCGGACTACTCGCTGGCTGGGGCTACATTGGCCTTTTTTTGCGCCAGCCGCCGCACATCATGACCCGCGCCCAGCTCAGCGATTTCTTCAGCTGGGCGATTGTCGGTGTCATTGTCGGCGGGCGGCTAGGATACGTCTCGTTCTACCAAGCGCCTTATTATTTCGAAAACCCCATAGAGGTGTTTTTCGTCTGGCAGGGCGGCATGTCGTTCCATGGCGGATTGATCGGGGTTGTCGTCGCCATCATCTTGTTTGCGCGGCGGCAAAAAATTCCCATGTTCGCGCTCGGTGATCTGGTAGCCTGCGCCGCGCCGATCGGCCTGTTTTTCGGACGTCTGGCGAATTTCATTAATGGCGAACTCTACGGCCGCGTCGCCGACGTGCCATGGGCCATGGTGTTTCCCGGCGGCGGCGATCTTCCCCGCCACCCCAGCCAGCTTTATGAGGCGGCGCTGGAAGGCGTGATCCTGTTCATCGTGATGTTCGTTCTGGTGCGGTTCACAAAGGCCCGCACCCGACCCGGTCTGATGATGGGTGTTTTCATGATCGGCTATGGCTTAGCGCGCATTATCGTCGAATTGTTCCGCGAACCCGATGTGCAAATCGGCTTCCTGGCAAGCGGCACGACCCTGGGCCAGTGGTTGTCCGTGCCCCTACTGGTGGCGGGCAGCTACTTCATCTACCGCGCCATATCACAGGGCCCCCTCGATCGCCGGCCCTCGCCAACGCCCGCCGGCGAGTGAGCACGAAAGCGCTATACTCTCTCGAAGTATCCGCTCTATTTTACGGATCAATACAGATCAGGACTGAGGAATGGCGAAGAATTATCGAGCACTAACGGCGGCAGCGGGCGTCGTATTGATCTTGGTCGCAACGATTACCTACCTCGGCCTAGCATTTAACAGCAGTGATCTAGTTCCCTGGCAAGGGTCGGCACCACCTGTTTGGGCGCCGATGGCTGGTTTAATATTCGTGCTGACTTTTATTGCGGCGGCTATCCTAGGCGGCCTTAGCAATTTCGGCCCCTATTTCATTACCGCGCTCCTTTTCCTCGTTCCATTATCGATTGGCTCGCTATTTTGGATAACTGGGCGTCCATTATTTCGCGGAGAAGCGAATGTACCGCGGTGGCTCCTCTGGGCAACGCTCGTCATCGGCATCCTGAATGTCGCTTACTTCATTTCCTCATGGGAATACGCACTCAAGTTTCAGGGATTTGCACATACAACAACCGTCATCGTGGAAAATGTCGTTCTATTCGGCGCAATTGTCTTGGTCTACAGATCGGCCCGTCGCAAACCTTCATTCAACCGCAACCTTTGGTGCCGTTGGTTGTTTTTTTTCTGGATAAATTGGTGTGCATTTCCAGTGCTCGGCGAAATTCTTTGATAACGACCAAACCGACCTCTCCAAATTCAAGCGATCTCACCGGGATTCTGGCGCAGCGCATCGCGGCCAATGGCCCGATCAGCGTCGCCGAGTATATGGCGCAGGCGTTGGGGCATCCTGAGTACGGCTACTACATGGCCAAACACCCGTTCGGCATCACAGGCGACTTCAC
>JBLHHE010000226.1:0-4585 GCA_047616465.1 Alphaproteobacteria bacterium | reverse complement strand
GTCAAGACTACAGTAGACGCCACCGCCGGGTCGATACCAAACCGGTTGAGCACAAGGGGCGTGGTGATACCGGCAAAACCGGCGGCGATCAGGTTGATTAACATCGCCGCGGCAATAACACCGCCGATCGCTACATCGCCAAACCACATCCACGCAATGGGGCCCATAACCGCCGCAAACAACAAGCCGTTAAAGATACCAACAATAATTTCCTTGCCGACGATGCGCTTGGCATTAGTCGTCGTAAGCTCTTTCATCGCCAACGCACGCACCGCGACCGTTAGGGTTTGCGTACCGGCATTGCCGCCCATCGACGCTACGATCGGCATCAATATCGCCAGCGCGACAATTTTCTCGATGGTTTGCTCGAAGAAACCGATCGCAACCGAGGCGACAATAACCGTCAGCAAGTTAACCAACAGCCAAGGGAAACGTGCCCTCGTCGTGTGGAGAACCGCTTCGTAGAAATCGTCTTCCTGCACACCGCCAAGGCGCATCAAATCCTCCTCCGCCTCTTCATGGACCACGTGCACCACATCGTCTGCGGTTATGACACCGGCCAAACGGTTATCCGCATCGACCACCGCAGCCGACACCAGGCGGTATTGGCGGAACATCAGCGCCACTTCTTCCTGATCCATGGCCAGCGGTATCGCGTGCAAGTCCACCCCCATGATGTCGGCGACCTTGGCATCGCGCTGGTTTCGCATCAGCCGCGACAACGGCACGACACCAACCGGCTTGCGATCAGGGTCGACGACAAAGACATCGTAGAAATCGCGCGGCAGGATGACCGCTCGGTCGCGCATGTAATCGATAGTGTCGCCAACCGACCAGGTTTCGGGCACGGTAACGATCTCGCGCTGCATAAGGCGTCCGGCGCTGTCCTCGGGGAAGGTCAACGCTTCTTCGAGCACCGCACGATCAGGGGGGGACAAATTTGCCAGAATTCGACGCTGATCTTCTGCCGGCAGGTCCTCGATAACATCTACCGCGTCATCGGTATCGAGCTCGGTGATTGCCGCGGCGACTTCAGCCGGCTCCATCGCATCAAGCATGTCCTCGCGCACCACCTCATCAAGATGGGAGAGGGTTTCCGGGTCGAGGCTTTGACGCAGATGGTCAATGAGCCGGGCGCGCGCTTCGCCATAAAGTTCTTCGACGAGATCGGCGAGGTCGGAAGCGTGCAAAGGCTCAATGAGGCGATCCACCTCGGCATACCGGCCATAGAGCAACGCATCCTCACAGGTGCGCACCAGCGTGTAGTTGACCCCATACAAGCGTTCGGCTTCGGCGTCAGCTTTGCGCGGTGTGGTTCCTATTTCGGTTTCCGGCGCCATCACAATAGTGGTGGGTTGCTGGCGGCATGATGCTGCGCACCGACCGCCGCGACCGCGCTCATGTTAAGGATACCGCGCGCCGTGACCGATGGGGTCAAGATATGCACCGACCGGGCAGCGCCGGCCAAGATGGGCCCCACGGGAAGTCCGTCAGCCAACTGCTTTATAAGATTGAACGCAATATTTGCCGCATCGAGGTCGGGCATGACTAAGAGGTTCGCCTGGTCCTTAAGCACGCTGTTGGGGAATATACGCTGGCGGATTTCCGAGCTGACCGCAACATCACCCTGCATTTCACCTTCCACTTCCAGGTCTGGTGCGCTGTCGAGGATCAGATGGCGCGCTTCCCGCATCTTCTGCGCCGACGCGGCCTTCGAACTGCCGAAATTGGAGTGGGACAACAGAGCCACCCGCGGCTTAATTCCAAACCGCCGCACTTCGTCCGCCGCCAGCAGGGTCATCTTCGCAATATCGTCGGCGGTAGGATCGGGGGTCACAAAAGTATCGACAAAGAAGAACGTCCCCTTCGGCAGGATCAACGCAGAGACGCCAGCAAACTGGCGCACGCCCGCACGCAAGCCGACAATATCGCTGATATGGGTCAGATGGCGGTCGAACTGTCCCTCCGTGCCGCAGATCATGGCGTCGGCATCGCCGCGCATAACCGCCAGCGCGGCAATCACCGTCGAATTGGTACGCACGCGGGTACGCGCTTCGTCGGGCGTTACGCCCTGGCGTTCGGCCAGTTTGTGATACAGGGTCCAATAATCGCGATAGCGCGGATCGTCCTGGGGATTGATTATTTCGCAATCTTCGCCAGGTTTGAAGCGCAGACCGAGACGCTCCACCCGCCGGGCGATAATTTCGGGCCGGCCGATCAAAACCGGTTCGCCGACCCCTTCATCGATAACTGCCTTGGCCGCCCGCAATACGCGTTCATCCTCGCCTTCGGCATAGACGATACGCTGGCGCGCCGCGCGCGCTTGTTCGAATACCGGCTTCATCAGCAACCCGGAACGGAACACAAATTGATCGAGCTGATCCTGGTAAGCCTCGAAATCTTCAATCGGGCGCGTCGCGACGCCGCTTGCCATGGCCGCACGCGCCACCGCCGGGGCCACGGCGCCGATCAGACGCGGGTCGAACGGGCTGGGGATGATCGATTCCGGCCCAAAGCTCGACACCTGTCCGCCATAGGCGCTGGCGACGACATCAGATGTTTCCCGCGTCGCCAATTCAGCAATCGCAATAGCCGCCGCCAATTTCATTTCTTCATTAATCGTCGTAGCGCCAACGTCCAGCGCACCGCGGAATATGAAGGGGAAACACAAGACATTGTTAACCTGATTGGGAAAATCCGAGCGCCCGGTGGCAATAATGGCGTCGGGCCGCGCGGCCTTGGCCACATCCGGCATGATTTCCGGGTCGGGATTGGCCAGCGCCATGATCGCCGGATGCGCGGCCATCTTCGCAAGCATCTCTGGCTTCAAAACATTGGGCGCCGACAGGCCGAGAAATATGTCCGCGCCCTCGATCGCCTCGGCCAAGGTGCGCTGTGAGGTCTCTTTGGCATAGATCGCCTTATAGACATCCATTTCCTCGGCGCGGCCGGCGTAAACGACCCCGTGAATATCGGTTAAGGTGACATTTTCGACCGGCAGCCCCATCGATACCAATTGGTTGACGCAGGCCAGCGCTGCCGCCCCGGCCCCCGACGTCACCAGCTTCACCGTCTCAATTTTCTTGCCACTGAGACGCAACGCGTTGTGCACCGCGGCGGCAACAATGATCGCCGTGCCGTGCTGGTCGTCGTGGAAGACAGGAATGTTCATCCGCTCGCGTAGCTGACGTTCGATCTCGAAACATTCCGGAGCCTTGATATCCTCCAGATTGATACCGCCGAAGGTCGGCTCCAGCGCCGCTACCACATTCACAAACCGGTCTATGTCGGTCTCATCGACTTCGATGTCGAAAACGTCGATACCGGCGAACTTTTTGAATAGGACGCCCTTGCCTTCCATCACCGGTTTCGACGCCAAGGGTCCGATGGCGCCAAGTCCGAGCACGGCCGTGCCGTTAGTGATCACCCCCACGAGGTTGCCGCGTGCGGTATATTCAAAAGCAAGCGCCGGATCTTCAGCGATCGCCGATGACACTGCGGCGACACCCGGCGTATAGGCGAGCGCCAAATCGCGCTGGTTGCCGAGGGGCTTAGAAGGGACGACTTCAATCTTGCCCGGCTTCGGTTCCCGGTGGTAGCGCAACGCGGCTTCGCGAAGATCTTCGGCCATGATGCTTTCCTACGCTTGCCGACTATACGGCGCTACTTTTTTGGGGGTGCGCCCGACGGGAAGCACAAATTTCGTATCGGTTGTGCAAATTTCTTAACCAGTACGACCGCAAATTATGCGGAGGCACCTATGATTAACTATAGTTAACCGCAAACTTGTTAATAAAAGGCTCGCAGATGGTAGTTGCAACGCCCGAACCGCAGCAAATACGAGAAGCGCCCACTGTCGAATGGCAGAGCCAGGCGGGTCTGCTGCCCTACAACGATGCCGTCCAGGCAATGGAGATGCGGGTCGCCGCAATACGTGACCGCACGGCGCCCGAACTGGTCTGGTTGGTGGAGCATCCGCCGCTCTATACAGCAGGCACCAGCGCAAAGGCCGGCGATTTGCTCGACGGCGACCGTTTTCCGGTGCATCAGACCGGACGCGGCGGCCAATACACCTACCACGGCCCCGGACAGCAAATTGCCTATGTCATGATCGATCTGAATCGACACGGCCGCGATTTACGCGCTTATGTGCGTAACCTGGAACAATGGGTGATTGCGACCTTGGCCCACTTCGACATAGCCGGCGAGCGGCGCAGCGGCCGCGTCGGTATCTGGGTTGATCGCGGCGGCGGGCGCGAAGATAAGGTCGCCGCCATCGGTGTGCGCGTGCGCCATTGGATCACGTATCACGGCATCGCCATCAACGTATCACCCGATCTAAGCCATTTCGAAGGCATCGTTCCTTGTGGTATCGCCGATCCAAACCTCGGCGTGACCAGTCTTGCCGATTTGGGCCTAAACGCGACCATGGCCGATGTGGATCAGGCCCTACGCGACAGTTTCGGCGAAATTTTCGAATAATCAGCCTACATGTCCGGCAGTTGGCGGAAGCCCACGGCGCTCATTTCCGCCAGCGGCTCAGTGACCGGGGTTTGGCGGACCAATTCATCGACCCGGGCCGCCG
>JBLHHE010000225.1:0-4588 GCA_047616465.1 Alphaproteobacteria bacterium | reverse complement strand
ATCGGCCGGTTGCGCGACGTGAGCGGAACCTTCGAATTGCCCATCGCGCTGTTGGCGGGGCTGGTCCTGGTTTTTACCCTGCCGGCGCTGGGTCTGCCGACGGTGCGGGGAAACAAGCCCGGTTAGCCGAACCTTACCGCACTTCGAGCACCAGCTTGCCGCGCAGGTGACGCCCTTCGCTGACCCGGTGGGCGGCCGCGGCCTCCGACAAGGGATAGGTGGTAATTTCCGGAACGCGGATTACGCCAGCCTCGAACAGTTCCACAATGCGTTCCATGTGCGGGCGGTCGCGGCCGACAGCGGGACGCAGGGACTGCACGTCGGCACGCGGCGATTCCAGGCCCTTGGCGCCCGATGCGATAAACGCCGCACGTCCGCCAGGCTTGAGCACGTCGAACGACCGCAAGGCGACATCGCCCCCCACGGTCTCAAAAACGGCATCGCACTCCGACACGATTTCGGTGAAGTCTTGGGCGTTGTAGTCAATGATTTCGTCGGCACCGAGATCGAGCAAATAATCGATGTTCGCCGCGCTCGCCGTCGTGATCACCCGCGCGCCGATATGCTTGGCGAGTTGGATGGCGAAGCTGGCGACGCCACCAGCACCGCCCTGGATCAGAATTTTCTCGCCTGGCTGTAGCTTTAAGGTGTCTTCGACCGATACCAGCGCCGTCAGGCCGGTCAGCGCCAATGTGGCGGCTGCATTGTGGGACAGGCTATCGGGTTTCTTAGCAATGATCGACGCTTTCATGGCGACCTTCTCTGCATAGGTGCCCTCTTGGCCCGCATCGCAGACGCCAAAAACCGCATCGCCGATCTGAAAGTCTTCGACCCCCTCACCGACTTCGCTGACCACGCCGGAAAAATCGCGCCCCAGAACATAGGGAAACTCCATGGTCCCACCGTAATGGCCGGCGCGAACCTTCCAGTCGGCGCCATTGATGCTGGCGGAATGAATATCGACGACGACCTCTCCCGCTCCCGCCACAGGATCAGGCAAATCACCGTATGTCAGCACCTCGGGTCCGCCCTGCTGCTCCATATAGGATGCTTTCATAATGTTCCTGCCTTCCAGTTTTGGCCGCCGTAGCGATCTTCCGATCGTGGCTTAGCCAATTTCTAACGCCGTGAGCCCTTTGCAGCAACTGCCCGCATCACGCGGAAATGATCCGATCTGTCCGCTTTCCGCTTGTCGGGACGGGGCCCGGTTGGGAATAAATAGGCTTCGGATCTGTTAGTGAACCGGTTGAACCGTCAGCCATCGCTGGCTCATTGATATACGGGGAGTACGATGCATCATGAATAAAGTAGCGATAGCAGTCGCCAGCGCGGCAATCCTGGCGGCGAGCGCGTGGGCGGGACACGCACAAGACACCTCCATGAGTTTTTTCATCACCAGCCAAGGGCCGGGCGACGGCGCAAACCTGGGGGGCCTGGCTGGAGCAGACCGCCAATGCACCATCCTGGCCGAAGCCGCGGGCGTTACCGGCAAGACCTGGCACGCCTATCTCAGCACCAGCACCGTCAATGCCTTCGACCGCGTCGGTAAGGGCCCCTGGTACAACGCCAAGGGGGTGATGATCGCGGCAGACCTGGCCGCGTTGCATAGCGACGAAAACGCTATAAGCAAACAGACGGGACTGACTGAGAAAGGCGAACAGAGTAACGGGCGCGGCGATAGTCCAAACCGCCACGATATTCTGACCGGATCCGACGCTAACGGGATGGTTATAGCCGGCAAAACCTGCGGCGATTGGACGAATAATGGCGAAGGCAGCGCCTTCGTCGGCCATCACGACCGCAAGGGCCTGCGCGACGATGCGCCGTCGAAATCATGGAACTCGTCGCACCCCTCGCGCGGGTGCGGCCAGCAAGCGCTGCAATCGTCGGGCGGTGACGGGCTTCTCTATTGTTTCGTACCCAACTAGGCCGGCATCGGAACGACTAAATAACTCGGGCCTCCAAATTGGAGGCCCGGGGGTCTTTAAATTGCGCGAATAGGGTCCGTTGCCGGGGAAGTCTTTTTCTTTTTTACAATCGCGCTTTAGCGCGCCAAACCGCGCCCGGAGCTTTGAGTTGTCGCCGCGATGTGGAGGGCAAGCGTGGTGTGATAAGTCGACACCTCGCGGCGGCCCAGACTGCGCATCGGGTAAATTCCCCGTGGCGTACGGTCCAAACGCAACAACCTCGCAAACAAGCTATTCAGACGTTTAGTCATGATCCCTGACCCACCATTCCTTGGATATTTATTAAAGAAGAATTAACAAGAATTTTTTCCTAAATGCAATGTTTTTTATTATTTACAATTACTTACTGAATTATTATAATTATTTATATTTTTATCATTTAGTAATATTAGACTTGGTATTTTGAGTAAACACACGTCGATACCGTTGTTAAACCGGTATTTTCACCCATACATAGCTTAGTTTACGGATTTTCCTCGCAGTGATTGTGGTCACAGGGGCCGACCGAAACACCGCCTATATCCCTTTCATACTTAGACGGCCAGCGCCTCAAGACATCGGGAAAGGGATCACGGCGATGAACGCGATTAACGAGACAGCCTTCGCGATATTGGGATCATCCGCGCTTACTTCCAGCGCCTCCGCGCTGGCGGTATGGGGCGCGGTCGTCGTTTTAATCGGGCTAATCTAAGCCTGCGCTATAATTTCCGCCAAAGCCCTGCACCCAGTACGCTCGCATATGGCTCATACTGCCAGCCACCCACGGTAAATTGACTGGGGAGCGAGGGCGATCCGCAGCATTATGCGCCGGCATCCATAGGGCGGTCAGGTAGCGGATAGAAATGCTGAAATTCACAACATTTTCTGCAATGGTGCTGGCGATATTGCTGGCAATAACAACGCTGGGGACGTCCAACGTCACGGCGGAACCGTTCCAATGGATGCGCATCGGCGATATCGACGGTTTCGGTTTTTCACTGACCCGTGGGCTCGTGCGGCCGGTTGCCGGCGTCGGGCCGGGCCCCGCCGACACCAACGACAATGGCAGGCTGGAGCCCGAAGAGTTCCTGCCCGACCTTAACGCCGACGGCGGCGTATGGTTCCGCGGCGACGACAATTTCGATAATCGATCGAAAGACGAACGCGCCAACACGGGTCATGCCTGTCAGGGCTGCCGGGCGGTCGCCACGGCAACCGGCGGCTCGCGCTGGACAGATCTAGCGCTGTCGCCGACCGCTACGGCCAGCGACTGGCCCGATCTCAACGGCCCGGCGATGCCCAATAGCGCCGCTTTTGTGTTCGATTTTACCGTCAGCCGCGGCGACATCACGCCAGGCGGGACGATCTTCTTCAATCTGGTGTTCGGCGATTACGACATCGATCCCGCGGTGGTACGGGTGCGCTTCGCCCACGCCGCGCCGCGCATTTTGCGCATTCCCAACCAGCAGATCCGCGGCCTCGATGGGCTGATCCAGGTGCGCACCGCCAATCTGCGGTTCGACGAAGTATTTAACGCCGACGACGACGGCAACTGGCATGGCCGCGCGGTCGTCGTGTTCGACGCACCGGCCGATCCGTTCACCGCCTTCGATTATGTCGAGCTTAGCCTAGCCGCCGAAGTCGCCGCGCTGCCCCGGTAGCAAATACAATCAGACTCCCCGGGCATTTTTCTGTGCGATATCCACCGCCAGATAAATTAATCAATTTAAAATGTTTTTGCGCCCACTTCCCCTCAAATCGATGCGGTATGCACGTGTGTGCAACCCGTTAAAATAATAATTTGTCGCAAGATACGGAGTAACGGCACATGACCCAATTATCAAAAGCGTGGCTGTATCGGTCGCGGCAATGGCGCTGGCAACAGCTGCGCATGCCGAATCAGCCAGCCACGGCGCAGTGAAGACGGCGGCCACCGAATCGCACGGCGAACCTGCGGGCCAGGCGGCTGCCACAACTAAATCCAAAGTCAAACGATCCGGCGGTCACGGCGCGACGTGGGCGTATTCGGGCGATAACGGCCCGTCCCATTGGGGCGGCGTTTCCGCGAAATATGCTGCTTGCGGCGAGGGCACGTCCCAATCGCCGATCAATCTGACGGCCGAACACGCTGCCGGGGCTTCGGCGGGCAATATCGACTTCGCCTACAACCCAACGCCGGTGCGTATCCTCAACAACGGTCACACCATTCAGCTCAATTATAAAGAAGGCAGCTCGATGAGTGTCGAGGGTGAGACTTTCGACCTTCTGCAGTTCCATTTCCATTCCCCCAGCGAGCATGCGGTCAATGGCGAACTGGCCGATCTCGAACTGCATATGGTTCACCGCAACGACAAGGGCGAACTGGGTGTGGTCGGCGTTCTGATGAACGTCGGCGAGGAAAACCTGGCGCTTGGTGAAATCTGGCAGAACATGCCTAAAAGCACGTCGCAGGAGCGCGTTATCGCGCGCAACATCATCAATGCCCGTGATTTTCTGCCCCACAACGCGAATTACTATCGCTACATGGGTTCGTTGACCACGCCGCCCTGCTCGGAAGGCGTCAACTGGTTCGTCATGGCCGACCCGATCGAGGTCAGCCGCGAACAGATTGAAGCGTTCGCCAACGTGATTGGCCCCAACAA
>JBLHHE010000224.1:0-4675 GCA_047616465.1 Alphaproteobacteria bacterium | reverse complement strand
GAGCCCGGCATCCAAGTCATGGACGTCGAGGGCGAATGGTTCTGGCCGGATATTCCCGCCGACGCCATCATGGTGAATTTCGGTCAGTTCCTCGAACGCTGGTCGAACGGTTTTGTGCGCGCCACCCCCCATCGCGTCATCCCGCCGATAAAGGGGCACCGCTATTCCCTGCCCTTCTTCTTCAGCCCCACTCTGGGCCAGCGCTGCGAGTGCCTGCCAACCTGCCAGAGCGCCGACAATCCGCCGCAATTCGAACCGATGTCGTTCCAGGAATTTCATTCCTGGTATATGAGCCGCGTCTACGCCCATTTCGAAGCCTTCGACGAACCCGCTCCCGAATCATAAGAAAGCAAGCCCATGCAGCTCTATGGACAAGGTTTGTTGATGACCTTCACCGAAGTCCCGTCCGAACTCGAGGCCGACTTCAACGAATGGTACAACCGCGAACATCTCGACGAACGCATCAATATCCCGGGCTTCCGCCGGGCGCGCCGCTATGAAGGCATCGACGCCGGGATCAAATATTTCACCACCTACGAGGCGTTGGCGTCCGACAACATCGCCTCTCCGGACTATCTCGGCGTGCTCAAGGATCAGACCGAGTGGAGCCTCGCCATCATGCCGCAATTTTCCAAGTGGCACCGTATGCCGTGCCGCGTCGTCGCCGACCACACCCACGGCATGGGCGCGGCCCTATGCCTGATTCGGCTGTTTCCCGATCCCACCAAGGCAGACGAGCTGGCGGCGTGGCTCAACGGCGGAGCGTTCGAGGCGCTCAACAAGGCGCCCGGTATCATCGGCTCGTGCGCCGCCTCGGTCGATCTGGAAGCGGATGGCCGGTTGGCCGGCGCCTTCGGCCAAAGCCTCGATCCCGATCAAAACGTCGAATGGGCCATCCTGGTCGAAGGTACCGACGTGGAAACAACGACGGCAACCGCGCGCGACCATTTGTCGGCACATCTAGCGTCCACCGCCCTGCCGGGTACCGAACTCACGGTCGAGAAATACCGTTTTATGTACGGCAATCTGCGCGAGAGCGACGGCGTAATTGCGTAACAAGGAAATCTAAAACTATGCCTGACAGTGCCTATCAAACGATCCACCCCGATGCCGCCGCCGAAATCGTCGCCATCGCCGAACCCGAAGACGAACGGGTTTGGGTGCCACAAGCCGATAATGTCTGGTTCCGACCGCTGATGCTCGACACCCGCGCCGGCGGCTTCACCGACCTATTGCGGGTGCGCCGCGCCGGCATGCTCAGCCGCCACCGCCATCCAGCGCCGGTCCATGGCTTCGTTATACGGGGCACCTGGCGCTATCTGGAGCATGACTGGGTCGCCACCCCGGGATCTTACGTTTACGAACCGCCCGGCGAGACCCACACGCTGGTGCTCGAAAGCGACGACGAGATGGTGACGTTCTTCAACAATGGCGGGCCGGTGATTTATATCGACGAAGCCGGCGGCCAAGTTGGTTACGACGACGTCTTCACCAAGATCGACCTGTGCCGCGCCTGGTACGAGGAATGCGGCCTCGGCGCCGGCTATCTCGACCAGTTTATCCGGTAGGTGAAACCCTCTCCCCAAGTAGAGGGGCTTTTTACATCACGGCGCCGATCTGCCACGGAATGAACTCGTTGTCGCCGAAGCCGAGCGCTTCCGACTTGGACTCGCGGCCGCTGGCGATCTCGAGGAAATACTCGAAGATCTGCTCGCCCACTTCCTGCACCGTGGCGTCGCCATCGGCGATGACGCCGCAATTGATGTCCATATCGTCGGACATGCGTTGGTACATCGGCGTGTTGGTCGCCAGCTTGATCGAGGGCGACGGCTTGCAGCCATAGACCGAGCCACGGCCCGTGGTGAAGCACACCAGATTGGCGCCCGAGGCGACCTGGCCGGTGATCGAGGCCGGGTCGAAGCCGGGGCTGTCCATGAACACGAAGCCCTTGGTATCGACCGGTTCGGCGTATTTGTAGACGCCGGCTAGATTGGTGGTGCCGCCCTTGGCCGCCGCGCCCAGGGACTTCTCCAGGATGGTGGTCAGCCCGCCGGCCTTGTTGCCCGGCGACGGATTGTTATCCATCGAGCCGAAGTTGCGCGCGGTGTAATCTTCCCACCAGCGAATGCGCTCGATCAGCTTCTCGCCGACCTGCTGGTTCACCGCGCGCCGCGTGAGCAGATGCTCGGCACCGTATATCTCCGGCGTCTCCGACAGAATGCCGGTGCCGCCATTAGCGACCAACCGATCGACCGCGTTGCCCAGCGCCGGGTTGGCGGTAATGCCCGAATAGGCGTCCGAGCCGCCGCATTGCAGCGCCACGGTAAGTTCGCTGGCCGACACCGTCTCGCGGCGCACATTGTTGGCCGCCGGCAGCATAGCGGAAATACGCTCGACCGCCTCGTCGACGGTCTTACGGGTGCCGCCGCTCTCCTGAATTGTCATGGTCTGGAAAGTGTCGTTGAGCTCAAGCCCATACGCGTCGAGCAGGAACGGAATCTGATTGACCTCGCAGCCCAGCCCAACGATCAAAACGCCGGCGAAGTTGGGATGCTGCGCATAGCCCCACAGGGTGCGCTGCAAATTCTCGTAACCCTCGCCCGAATCGGCCATGCCGCAGCCCGTCGCGTGGACGAAGGCCGACACGCCGTCGATGTTAGAATACTCGCCCAGCCGGTCGGTCTTGTTGAACGTGTCGGCGATATAGCGCGCCACCGTGGCCGAGCAGTTTACGGAGGTCAGGATACCGATATGGTTGCGGGTGCCGACCTTGCCGGTCGCGCGCCGATAACCCTGGAAGGTGCGCTGTTCGGCCACCGGCACGAACGGCGTGTCGCTCAGCTCGGTCGAATAGGCATAATCGCGCTCGAACATGCGGAATTCACAATTATGGGTGTGAATATGGTCGCCCGCTTTAATGTCTTCCATCGCGAAGCCGATGATCTGGTCGTATTTGCGCACCAACTCGCCCTTGGGAATGGCCGCCGTCGCAATCTTATGGCCGCGCGGGATCGGCACCAGGGTGGATACCCCTTCGCCCGGAATACCAGTATTAGGCAGAATTTCGGTGCGGGCGACGACCACATTGTCGTTGGCGTTCAACCGGATCGTCAGGGGGGCGGTGTCGGACATGGCGTACTCATTAAGTGGAGGTTGGGTGTGCCTAACATAGCCGGAATCGCGGGCGACGCCAGCGGCGTATGTGGGGGGAAACACCGGGTTTGAGATAAAAGGCGCCGGAAGCAGCGCCCTACCCTACCCCACCGCCGCGCGCGGTCTCGTACAGGCTGCCGTTGCGGGTCGCCAGGAACGGCTCGAGGGGGATCAACTCCTGCTTGAGGAACCCCTTGGCGGGCAGGTCGCCATTGCTCACCATTTCGATGACGGCGGCGACGGAGGCCGACGTGGTCCAGGCGATGGCGGTGCGGACGCGGCCGGCGATCTCTAACGGATAGTAGGAGCGCACATATTCCTGGCGCATTAGGCGGCCGTCGATGGTGCCTTCCGCCGCGGCGTGGATATGCACCACGTCGTCATCGACGGGCGGTTTCGCGTGGGTCAGGATATCGCCGGCAAGCTCGCGCTTCTCGCGCATCAAAAGCTCGTGGAAGAAAAAGTTCATCAGCTCCACATGGCCGGGATAGCGCAAGGATTTGTAATCCAAATTCTCGACCCGGCCGAGATAGGTCTCGCACATGGTGCCCAGGCCGCCCGAGGTGGTGAACGCCTCGAAGCGGTTTCCGCCGATGTAAATCTTCTCGACCCATTCCATCGGCGAGACCCATTTGTGCTCGCCCTCTTCGATAACCTCGCAGTCGTTGAGGTATTCGTTGACCACGCCTTCAGGCGACCAGTTGAAGGCATAACCTAAGAGGCCGGTCGGATGTTGCGGCAAAGCGCCGACCCTGAGCTTGATCGAGCGCACCTGCTCGAACTGCTCGGCGAGATGGGCGCCGATGATGCCGACCAGACCCGGCGCCAGGCCGCATTGCGGCGCCATCACGCTCTTCGCGGTCTTGCTCATCTCGCGTATCGCCTGGGTGGTCGGCACGTCCTCGGTCAGGTCGAAATAGTGCAGCCCGAGCTGGTGCGCCGCTTTGGCGACGCCGACATTCAAGTGATAGGGCAGACACGACAACACCGCGTCGAAACCCTTGCACACCTTCAGGGCCTCGGTCTTGGTGGCGGCGGATTTCTGCTCCACTTTGAAGGGGGTTTTGCGCCGTAGCTTGCGGGTGTCGAAGCCAACGGTCTCGAAACCCGTCTCGTGCAAAAGCGTCGCCGCCAGCGTCCCCACCCTGCCCAGGCCCAGTACCGCGACACGTTTGATCTTTTCGCTCATGGCTCTCCTCGACTCCTGTACTCAAATCTCGAACGTGATGCCCTGGGCGAGCGGCAACTCGCGCGAATAGTTCACCGTATTGGTCTGCCGGCGCATATAGCCTTTCCAGGCGTCGGAACCCGATTCGCGGCCCCCGCCGGTTTCCTTCTCGCCACCGAAAGCGCCGCCGATCTCGGCGCCGGAAGGGCCGATATTGACGTTGGCGAGGCCGCAGTCGGAACCCACCGCCGATAGGAATGTTTCGGTCTCGCGCATGTCGGTCGAGAAAATGCACGAGGCGAGGCCCTGGGGAACGCCATTCTGCGTCGCGATGGCGTCGGACAATTGGCGATA
>JBLHHE010000223.1:0-4682 GCA_047616465.1 Alphaproteobacteria bacterium | reverse complement strand
GCTATCAAACGGTGAAATACGAACCAACCGGTGCACCCCGGCCTCGGTCTTCAGCCAGCCATAGGAATTAAGGCCCTCGACCTTGAAGGTCGCCGACTTGATACCCGCTTCCTCGCCAGAGCTTTCCTCGATCCATTCGACCTTACAGTCGTGGCTCTCGGCCCAGCGCACATACATGCGCACCAGCATTTCCGCCCAGTCTTGGGATTCCGTGCCCCCCGCACCGGCGTTGATCTCGACAAAGCAATCGTTGCCGTCGACTTCGCCCGACAGCAGGCTCTCCAGCTCCATCTTTGCAGCCAGAGGGCCAAGCGCCTCGATCGCGGCTTCCGCTTCGGTAATTATATCCGCATCGTCTTCAGCCTCGCCCAGCTCGACCAGACCCACCGAGTCTTCCAACTCGGTCTCGATTTCGCGAACCCGGCCCATTGCCTTTTCGATCTGGGTGCGTTCGCGCATCACAATCTGTGCGCGCTCCTGGTCCTGCCAAAGGTCGGGGTCTTCGGCTAACTGGTTCAGCTCCTCCAGGCGCTTAAGCGATTGATCCCAGTCAAAGATGCCTCCGCATAAGGGAGAGCGACTGTCGGATGGTTTCTACTAATTGGGTCGTCTCAGCACGCATTCTTCAAATCCAAACAATCATATCGGGCCGGGGCCCGCAGGATAATATACCGCAAGCCTACAAATCTCATCGAGTCCGTCAATACAGGTAGATAAAAGCGCTGAACCAGCGGCTAGTAAATGCCACTTGCAGGTTTGCCCGATCTTCCGCCAGGCCGGTACCCACCATCGACGACCGGTCCCAGTTGCGTGGGCTCGGTGCCAGGTTTGAAAGCTTCCAGAATAACGCGCTTTTCGCCCCGTTGCGCGACCACACCGGTCGATGCATTTACGCGCACCAACCGAATTCCCGGCGGCACGCGAAACGGTATCGCCGGCCGGCCCTCTAATGCCGCTGCCATGAAATCGCGAAAAATCGGCGCGGAGACGGAAGATCCGGTTTCTTTCCGCCCCAGCGGCTTGGGCTCGTCGAAGCCGACGAACACGCCGACCGCGAGATCGGGCGAAAATCCGATAAACCAAGTGTCCAGCGAATCGTTGGTGGTTCCGGTCTTGCCCGCCAACGGCTTTCCAACCGCCCGAACACGAACCCCGGTGCCGCGCTCGACGACCCCCTGGAGCATCGACACCATTTGATAGGCCGTTCCCGAGTCCAGTAGCTCGGCTCTTAGGTCGGGCGGTTCCGGCGGTTCCTGCCCCTCCCACAACATATTCCGGCAATCCTCGCAAGGACGTGTGTCGTGGCGAAATACGGTCTTGCCGTGACGGTCTTGGATACGGTCAATCAGGGTCGGCGTGATTTGCTTGCCGCCATTGACGATCATCGCATAGGCCGTCACCAATCGTAGCAGCGTGGTCTCGCCGGCCCCGATCGACATGGAGAGTTGGCGCGGAATGTTGTCCATGACCCCCAAACGTTCGGCGTACTGGGCGACTTTTTCGATACCCACGGTTTGCGCCAACCGCACGGTCATCAGGTTGCGCGATTTCTCGATGCCCAAGCGCATCGGGCTCGGACCGTAGAATTTATTGGAATAGTTGGCCGGCTTCCATTTACCCAGCCCCGGGCCCTGGTCGATCACAAACGGTGCGTCGAGGACCAGCGTCGATGGCGTGAACCCACTATCCAGCGCGGCCAGATAGACGAACGGCTTGAAGGCCGAGCCCGGTTGGCGCCATGCCTGGGTCGCGCGGTTGAATTCGCTGGCCGCAAAATCGAGACCACCCGACATCGCCAGAACGCGGCCGGTATGGGGATCGAGCGCGACGATCGATCCATTTACATTGGGGATCTGGCGCAACCCCCATGTGTCGGACGGATAGGCCTCGCCCTCGCCATCGGCGGCCACAAGCTCTACCAGCACGACGTAGGCGGCCGTCAGAACCTCCGATACTTTCTTAACGCTGCGGCCGCGCTTTTGGCCCTCTACCCAGGCCCGCGCCCATTTAACTTCGGCCAAGGGTATCCGCCCCTTTTGGCCATCGGCAAACCCGATAAGGGCTTCGCGTTCCTTGTCATCGACGCTCAGCACAACCGCGAGCAGCCAGTCTGCGCTGCCCGGCGGCACACCGATTTCTCCGAGGCTCGTGGCCCAGTCGTCCATCGTCGATAATTTGTCGACCGGCCCGCGCCAACCATGGCGCCGGTCGTAGGTAATCAAGCCCTTGCGCAATTCCCGTTGAGCGATCCGTTGCAGCCGGGGGTCGAGGGTCGTTCGAACAGACAGCCCCCCCTGATACAAGGCGGTATCGCCGTAGCGCCCGGCCAGCTCGCGGCGGACTTCCTCGGCAAAATAAGGTGCATCGACTTTGGCTCCCCTGTCGGTGCGCGCCACCTGCAACGGCATAAGTCGCGCCTGCTCGCCTTCAAATGCGGGGATGTAGCCGTCCTCGACCATCCGGCCGAGCACATAATTGCGCCGTGTGATCGCGGCATCGTAATAGCGCGTGGGGTTATAATTATTTGGCGCCTTGGGCAAAGCCGCAAGAAATGCCGCCTCTTCGATGGTTAGCTCATCGAGCGATTTTCCGAAATAATTGTTCGCCGCCGCAGCCACGCCGTAGGATCCGAAACCGAGATATATCTGATTAAGATAAAGCTCGAGGATCTCGTCTTTCGTGAAAGCGCGCTCCATGCGGAACGAAATGATCGCCTCGCGAATCTTACGGGTAATCGAAACGTCTTTGGTGAGCAGGAAATTTTGCGCCACCTGCTGGGTGATCGTCGAGGCGCCTACCGGCCGGCGGCCTTTGCCGTAATTGCGCACGTTGGTTACCACCGCGCGCGCCACGCCAAACGCATCGACACCGGGGTGGCGGTAGAAGTTCTGATCTTCAGCCGACAAAAATGCGTTGATCACCTGCTTGGGCATGCTCGATACCGGCACGAACACGCGCCGCTCGACGGCGTACTCGGCCAGCAGACTGCCATCGCCGGCATGAACGCGCGTGGTCACCGGCGGACTGTAGTCCGCCAGCTGCCGATAATCCGGCAGGTCCCGGCCATATTCCCAGAACACCCAGATCGCGCCACCGGCGGCGACCAAGCTGCCCAGCAACACGACGCCGAATAGATATCCAAGCCAACGTAGCATTCTATTCCGTTCGAATTTCGGTGCCGGCGCGTCCCGGTCTCACCTTTTCACGCCTCTCCCATAAGACACCATGGAGGTCTTAACACATCATTATTATGGCAAGTTTATGAATTGCATCGATTTCTAGCGAACAGCGGCACTGGTATTGGTTTCCAAATATCGAACGATCGAGCGCACAATCGACGCGCTCAAGGCGCGCTGGTACTTAGAATCCCGCAACTGCCGTTCCTCCTGCCGATTGGTGACATATCCCAATTCGATCAAGACCGAGGGCACATCAGGCGCCTTCAACACGGCAAAACCAGCCGACCGCCACGGCCGTTTTACCAGCCGCGCCGACTGGGAGACTTCCTTAACCATTATATCGCGGGCGAAGCGCACCGAAAGTTCGTTCGTTTTGGCCTGGGCAAAGTCGATCAAGATATTTTGAACATCGTCGCTATAGGTGCCCAGATTAAGCCCACCGATGACGTCGGCTTTGTTCTCCTTGGCCGCCAATGCGTGGGCCTCGGCATCAGACGCCTTTTCGGAAAGAGTATAGGCCGAAAATCCGTGGATCGAGCTGCTCTTATGGCTATTTACGTGCAACGACAGAAACAAGGCGGCGTCCGCGCGACGTGCCGACTGCACCCGCTCGCGCAAGGGCAAAAATATGTCACGCTCGCGGCTGAGTACAACCTTTACCCGTCCGCCGGCCTCCAACTGGCGCTTTATCTCTTTGGCGAAGACAAGGACGATGTCTTTTTCATAAACCCCCGACCGTCCAATGGCGCCAGGGTCTACCCCGCCATGGCCCGCATCGAGCACCACCACTGGAATAGCGCGTTTCACCGGCTCGGTTCGAAGCGGTGGAATGCGGCCGGCCCCACCGGCGGTAATCGGCGGTGTCGGCCGCATAGCGGCGATAAACCCGGCCCGGTCGGTGGGCGCCAGGTCGATTACCAAACGCCATGGCTTCGCGCCGTCCGGGGGCAGCGTGAAGCTCTTTGCAACCTTCGCGGAGTTGGTTAAATCGAGCACTAATCGGCTGGTCCCGGGCCGAAACAGGCCGTAGCGCAAGCGTTCGACAAGCCCACCGCTCGCCCCAAGCCGTTCTGACGGCAGCGTAAAATCAACCTCCGGCAAATCGATGACAATCCGAAACGGATCGGGCAGGCCAAATATGCGCGGCTCGACCTTTTGGCTGAGTTCAATGACGAAGCGAGTTGAATTTTCGCGGATCCCGATCCGCAGATCTTGGACTTCAGGCGCCGCCGCGGCTGCCGGAATAGTCCCAAAGCTGGCCCCGAAAAGCGCGGCGAAAACCGCCGCCACAGCGGTAAGATAGCCAAGTCGGCATACTTTCCGACGGCACATTCCAGAAGCGCCAGAGATCATGGTTATTAGCTATATCCTCGTATAACACCGCGTCGCAACACACTTCCTTGCTATTCAATGCGTTAATAGCATTGTCGAACCGCGTGCGCATCGCTATCTTAGCAGCAGCGAACAGCTGTAATTGCCGTTTCTGTAGAGTTTCTACGTTAA
>JBLHHE010000222.1:0-4700 GCA_047616465.1 Alphaproteobacteria bacterium | reverse complement strand
CGAGCCGGCGCAGCGCATGAAATCGCCGCGGCCTATGGTGCTGTCGGACAAGCGGAACCCCAGCCGGTCGATATAGAACGACACGGCGCGATCGGCGCCATCTTTAGGGATGTAAAAAACCACATGGCCGAGCCGCAGCGGTTGCGCCTGGGGGATTGCGGCCACGGTTTCGTTAAGCCGGCGAGAATTTTCGTTCAAATTCACCCGAGGCGGTTGGGCCTGGACGTCGGCCGGCTGGGTGACGGCAAAGCCGATGGAAAAACCGCTTTCATCGACGGTTCTAATACTGCCGTCTGCGGCGCGAACGACTTTGCGATCGGTGGACATTTCAGCCCCGATCTTCTCTAGATCGTCGGCCGTGTCGACGCCCCATACGGTGTGGCGCACCGTGGAGCGGTCGCCGTCCGGCGCTGCCGGCAATGATGGATCGTCGATCGGCCGTAAGTGAATGGTTTGACCGGCGGGCGTTTTGAACGTTGCGCCCCTTTCACCCCGTTCGACCGCTTTCAGCCCCCAATTCTCGTAATAGCGAATGCCGGCCGCCATATCGGAAACGCCGTAAACCAAGGATTCTACGCGGGAAATTGCCATGGTATCCGCTCCTTCTGGGGATAATCTCGTTTGGCTGGCGCAGGTCCGCGCCAGCCCTGGAGCGAGTATGGCAAATCAGCCAGCCGCAGACACGCGCTAAAAATAACCTCCTCCCAACGGGAGAGAGGCTTAATGCCTTAGTCGGGGACGCCGGCTGGTAATTCGATGGTAAATCGGGCGCCGCAGACGACGCCGTCGGCGCTGCGGCGATTTTCGGCCCGGATACGCCCGCCCGCGGCCTCAACGATCTGGCGTGAGATGCTGAGACCCAGACCCGAATGGGTGCCGAACTTTTCGCCTTTGCCGTCCGGGCCTTTGATGGGACGGTCGGAATAAAACCGCTCGAAAATGGATTCGAGATTTTCCGGCGGGATACCCGGCCCGTCATCCTCGACCGTCACTATGATGAGGTCGCCGTCGCGCTGCACCATGCGCTCGGCGCGCACCTTGATTTTCTTATCTGTCGGACTGAACGACATGGCATTGGCAATGATGTTGCGGAACACTTGACCGAGACGCCCCTCCGACGCGCAAACGGTTAGATCGGCATCCGCCTCTAAATGCCACTCGATGGTCGAACGTTCGCGCGATGCCGCGGCGCGTTCGATGTCGGTCAGGGCCGACAAAACTTGGCGCAGGTCGATCGGAGTCGGCACATCGCGGCTTAGCTCTGCGTCCAGGCGCGAGGCGTCGGATATATCGCTGATCAACCGGTCGAGCCGGTGCACGTCGTCGACGATGATCGACATCAGCTGCTTCTGTTGCTCGGGATCGTCGACGCGTGCAACGGTCTCGACCGCGCTGCGCAGGGATGTCAGCGGATTTTTAATTTCATGGGCGACGTCGGCGGCAAACCGCTCGATCGCATCCATGCGCTGCCAAAGCGCATCGGTCATGCCGCGCAAATCCCGGCTCAGATCGCCAATTTCGTCGCGCCTGCTGGAGAAGTCGGGGATGACGGCGTGGCGTCCGTGGCCCGTGCGTACGCGTTCGGCCGCGGCGGCCAGGCGGTTGATCGGTCGCGCGATGGTGCCCGCCAGATAAAGCGACAACAGCACCGTCACGCCCAAGGCAACGGCAAACACTTGCAGGATATCAAGGCGAATGGCCCGCATCGCACGCTCGACCTCGCCGCCGCCGGTCGACAACATCAACGCGCCAACCACCTGCCGGTATCTTTGGACGGGCACCGCAACCGAGATCACCATGCCCCCCGATTCGTGCCGCCTGACGGCGGCGGCTTGATCGCCGAATAACGCCCGCTGGACTTCGACATAATTGTTGGCGTTCGACGGGCTGCTCTCGACATAAAGCGGCAATTCGCTTTGCCCGGGCAACCAATTGAGAAAGGCAGTGATCTTATGCTCGAACCATTCGCCAAACTGAAATTCGCTGTCCGGCGGCGGCAATTCCTGCACCCGCACGAAGCCCCGGGAGAGAGTTAGATACTGGGTGTCGGCCACCAGCACGCCGGTGTTCACGAACAGCCGCGCCCTGGTGTGGGTCGGCTCGGTCAGGCGGCGCAGCATCAGGTTTGCCCGCACCGGTTCAATTCGCTGACCGATACCCGGTGATACCCCGACCGCGCCAGCTCCCACCGCACCAGCAAATACTTCGCCTTGGGTTCGCAGGGCGGCGATTTCGGCTTCGATCAGACTTTGCTGATACTGGTCGAGGAAGAAGAAGCTGCCGACGGGTACGATCAGGACCAGCAGGTTGATCGCCAAAATACGCCGTGTCAGGGATGTCGAGGCGCGCCGTTGGGCGAGCCAGGCAAATAGCCACCGCAACCGCCGGAGCCCACGCCGGCCAGCCCTGGCCGCGCGGCCACGACGGGGCAACGGCTCCTTCGCAGTTGTATCCGCCGGAGCGGCGTCACGATCGTATCCGGTTCGGGCGTCCAGTGTTATCGACTCCCCCAAGAACGGCGTTCGCCGCGCCGTTCGTTCAGCTTTCCTTGTAACGGTAGCCTATGCCGTACAAGGTTTCGATCTGGGCGAACTCAAGATCGACTTCTTTAAACTTCTTACGCAGCCGTTTTATATGGCTGTCGATTGTGCGGTCGTCCACATAGATGCTGTCGCCGTAGGCGGCATCCATCAGCTGGTCGCGGCTTTTCACATGGCCGGGCCGTTGCGCCAGCGCCTGCAGGATCAAAAACTCGGTTACGGTCAGCGCAACTTCACGCTCGCGCCATATGCAGCGGTGGCGGTTGGGGTCGAGGACCAGCCCGGTCCGGCGGATTACTTTGTCATCGCCTTCGGCGGGGGTGTCGTCGGCGTCGCCGCGCCGTAACACGGCGCGAATTCGTTCGATCAGCAATCGTTGAGAGAACGGCTTGGTGATGTAATCGTCCGCCCCCATGCGCAGACCGATCACCTCGTCGATCTCGTCGTCTTTCGAGGTGAGGAAAATAACCGGGACCGCAGAGTCTTTGCGCAACCGGTTCAACAATTCCATGCCATCCATCCGCGGCATTTTAATATCCAATACGGCAAGATCGACCGGCTGTGCGATCAAGCCGCGCAGGGCTTCGTCACCATCGGCATAGGTGTCGACCTTGAACCCTTCGGCTTCGAGGGCGATCGATACCGAGGTTAGAATGTTCCGGTCGTCATCGACCAACGCTATAGTCTGCGCCATCGGATATTCCTTATTAAGCAGTTCCAGCATAGCGATGTCTCCTGACGAAGATCACCGTGTTGCCTTATTATGGCGGATTTACGACTGGATTTGGGCTGTGATCGGCCACAATTCAATGGCATGCGCGATATCTTCGGTCGGCTTTGCTCACAAATTAGCCTCTCAAAGCCACGGAAAAGTGAGTAAACTGCGACCGTGCGACACATTGCTGGCCAGCCTGAGAGGGCGTTAAGTCTCAATTCATGAAGAAATCGACACGCCTTGGTCTGCTCCTCGCCATCGTTGTTATCGCGGCTGGCGCCGCTTTGGCCGAATGGCTGGTTATTCGCGACGACGACATCACCAAGGCGCCGAGCGGATTAATCGCCAGCGTGGAGATCGGTGGACCGTTTTCGCTGACCGATCATACGGGCCGGCAAGTCACGGAACAGGACTATCTCGGCAATTTTGCGCTGGTGTTCTTCGGCTACACATTTTGTCCCGATGTGTGTCCGACCGAGCTGGGCGACATTGCCCTGGCCCTCGATGAGCTCGGCACAGATTCTGTCGGGGTCACGCTGCTGATGATCACGATCGATCCCGAGCGCGATACGCCGGCCATATTGGCCGAATACGTACCCTTGTTCCACGAACGGCTTATCGGGCTGACCGGCACGGCGGAAGCGATCAAACAGGTCGCCGACTCGTACCGCATTTTCTATCGCCGCGTCGAAGATTCGGAATATTCCTATTACCTGATGGACCATACCTCGTTCGCCTATCTGCTCGATCCGGAAGGCAATGTGGTGTCATTGTTCCGCTATGGTACGTCGCCGGAAGAAATGGCCTCTATTATCCGCCAACATATGCGCGGCTGATCCATGCCGCTGATGAGAGGCGTCGCCGCCCTGGTGATATTCACGATGGCTGCCGGCACGGCGATCGTGGCCCAGGCGCACGACCATAGCCAAGGCGCACTGACGGTCGTCCACCCGTGGTCGCGCGCCACCGCGCCATCGCAAAAGGCCGGCGGCGTGTTTTTAAAAATTATAAATGACGGCGACCAGCCGGACCGTCTGATCGGGATTGAATCCGAAATGGCTGACCAGGCCTCCCTGCACGCCATGATTCGCGATGGCGACGTGATGAAAATGCGGCCGGTAGAAGACGGCGTCGAGGTGCCGGCGAACGGCGAAGTCGAGCTCGCGCCTGGCGGGAAGCACGTCATGCTCTTCGGTTTGCGCGAACAGCTTATCAAGGAATCGACCATTCCCCTGACGTTGATCTTCGAGCGCGCCGGGCGTTTCGAGATCGTGGCGGTCGTCGAAGCCGCCGGATCGCGCGGCCCATCGGTAGCCGGCGCGAAGCACGGCGAGCACACCATACCGGCGCGGGATAGGTAATTAGCGTATTATCTGGTCTAGGTGGTTCAATCTGGCCGGCGACTGCTTTAGTCTCTGCGCCGCTATGACAATTGATGATCGAGA
>JBLHHE010000221.1:0-4750 GCA_047616465.1 Alphaproteobacteria bacterium | reverse complement strand
ACTGTTCGTCTCTTCCGATACCGTGGATGCGGATCTGTTCGTGGTGCTGCGCCTGTTCTCGCCCGACCTCACCGAAGTGACGTTCAAGGGCACCGTCGATCCCCACACCCCCATTGCCCAAGGCTGGCTGCGCGCGTCGCATCGTAAGCTCGACAAGAAAAAGTCGAAGCCCTATTGGCCTTGGCATAGCCACGATGAAAAGCAACCGCTCAAGCCCGGCAAGGTCTACGAATTGGACATCGACCTGCACCCGACGGGAATCGTGGTGCCGGCGGGCTACCGGCTGGGCCTCACGGTGCGCGGCAAGGATTATGTTTGGCCCGGCGCCAAGACCGAGGACGAACAGTTCACCCTGTCGAACTTCGCCAAGCCGCTGACCGGCTGCGGCCCCTTCCTGCACGACGATCCGCGCGACCGGCCGGCGAAGATTTTCGATGGCACGGTGACCCTGCACACCGGCGCGGCGCGGGGCGCGTACCTAATGCTGCCGGTCATTCCACCTAAGAAAGCGGCTAAAAAGAAGAAGAAATAGGCGCAGCCTAAACGGTCTCCGCCCTACCCCTTCTTATAAGGGTTGCTCAGGCCGTCGATGAGGTCGCGCAGCACTTGGCGGAACTGCGCTTCGGCGACGTCCATCAACACCGCGTCCTCGAGCGCTTCCTGGCATATCGCGTGAATTTCGGTGAGATTTTCGCGTAGAACCGTGACCGATTCGTCGCAGTCCATGGGGTCGCCATCGGGCTGACGCCATTGGTCGGGTTCTGCCGGGGCCCGGCTGGTTGTTGGCTTTGTCGTCATCGAATCTTCCATTTGCCCGACAAATGTCGGCCCATAGAGCGGCTTTGCCAAGCCCTAATGGCCCCGCGTAATAATATTTCGCCTAAAGGATATAATTCCCCCAGCAAGGGTTCCGGCCCCGCGGAAAGCCGGCATTTCCTTACGATCGGGTCACAAGTCGTTGAGTTTTATTGAAACTTAACCCTGCACGGACAAACTTAGGAGAAGGAATGGACGCTTATCGCCGGTCCCGACTTGGTGTCTTGCCGGATTTTGGGGAGTTTTCAATGTCCCTCTTTTCTAACCCCTCCTACGACAATCATGAGCGGGTTCTGTTCGGCCACGATGCCGAGACCGGGCTCAGGGCCATTATCGCCATCCATAATACGGCGCTCGGGCCGGCTGTCGGCGGTTGCCGCATGTGGCCCTATGAAAACGACGCCGCCGCCCTGGATGACGCGTTACGGCTGGCGCGCGGCATGACGTATAAATCGGCGTTGGCCGGCCTGCCCTTCGGGGGCGGAAAAGCAGTTATCATCGGTGACAGCCGGACACAGAAGACCCCCGCGCTAATGCGCGCCATGGGACGCCTGGTCGATGAGCTGGGCGGGCGTTATCTGGTCGCCGAGGATGTCGGCACGACTGTCGCCGATATGGACATTATCGCCACCGAAACCAAGCACGTTACCGGCACCAGTAAATCCGGCGGCAACCCCTCGCCCTACACCGCCCACGGTGTCTACCAAGGCATTCGCGCGGCGGTCGAATACAAGCTGCGCCGCAACGATGGGCTTGATGGCATCGATGTCGCCATTCAGGGGCTCGGCTCGGTGGGCTACGATCTGGCGCGCCGCCTGCACGGCGCCGGTGCGCGCCTCCACGTGGCCGACATCAACGCCGATGCGCGGGACCGCGCCGCCGATGAATTTGGCGCCACGACCGTCGATACCCACGATATTCACGCCATCGATGTTGATGTTTTTGCTCCTTGCGCCCTTGGCGGGGCCATCAACGATCGAACCATTGGCGATATCCACGCCAAAATCGTCGCCGGATCGGCAAATAATCAGCTCGCCGAGGGCCGCCACGGCGCCGAGCTGGCAGCCCGCGGTATTCTGTACGCCCCCGACTATGTCACCAACGCTGGCGGCATTATCGAACTGGCCTACAACCCCGATTTTGGACGCGTTCATGACGAAAAAGCGATCCTCAGCCATATCGACGGTCTCTACGATACCTTGATGGAAATATTCGACCGAGCCGACAAGGCGAAGTCCGCCACCAACGAAATTGCCAACCAGATGGCGGAAGAACGCTTCATGGCGGCTTAACACGCGACGTAACGACGCGGGGGCCGTTTAGGCCCACGATTCTACCCCTCATACCCCCTGTAATTGATTTAAATCAATGCCCAGACCTGCAATTGCAAGTCACTTGCATTTGCAGCCTTGAGAGATTATGTTCTGGCTAAACTTGCGAATAGTTCTTATTAACAAATGTTAACGAACCTGGCCCGGCTCTATGAAACCAGTCCTTAAGAAAACCGCTCTCGCCAGTATCATCGTCGTGGGCATTGCCGCCGCAACTGCCATGGCTGCTGAAGAAGCAGCGTTAAACGTCGGAGAAGTAAACGTTTACTCCTATCGACAGCCGTTCCTGGTGCAACCGCTCTTCGATGCCTTCACCGATCGAAGCGGCATCAAGGTAAATGTCCTTTTTGCCAAGACCGGGTTGGTCGAACGGTTGAAGCAGGAAGGGGCGAACAGCCCCGCCGATCTTATTTTTACCGTCGATATCGGCCGCTTGAGCGAAGCTTACGACGCCGACCTGACGCAACCGGTCACCTCGCCGGCGTTGACCGCCGCGATCCCAGATATTTACCGGGAACCCGAGGGTAACTGGTACGGCCTCACCCGGCGCGCCCGGATTATCTACGCCTCCAGGGAGCGAATTAGCCCGGAGGAAGCGCCGAAAACTTATGAGGAATTGGCCGATCCGAAATGGCGCGGGCGTATCTGCACCCGCTCGGGCAACCACGTCTATCAAGTCGGTTTGACCGCCGCCATGGTCGCCCATCATGGCGAAGCGAAGACCGAGGAATGGCTTAGGGGCTTAAAGGAAAATTTGGCCCGCAAACCACAAGGAAACGACCGCGCCCAAGTTAAAGCGATAAAAGAAGGTGAGTGCGATATCGCACTGGGAAATCACTATTATTACGTTCTGATGCAACAGAATGAGGAGCAGTCGGCGTGGGCCCAGGCGGTCTATCCGGTTTTCCCGACCCTCGGCGGATCCGGCACCCATGTGAACATCTCCGGCATGGCATTGACCAAGGCGTCGCCGAACCAGGACAACGCGGTCAAGCTGATGGAATTTCTCGCCGGCCCGTTGGCGCAGCAAATGTACGCCGAGCAGAATTACGAGTATCCGATCCTCGAAGGCGTTCCCGAGACCGGGGTTCTCAAGGCCATGGGACCGATGACATCCGATACCTTGCCCTTAGTCGATATATCCCGGCAGCGTTCGGCGGCGATCAAACTCGTCGATAAAGTCGGCTACAACGACTAGCGTCGTCGCTTTTAGGCCGAACATTCCAACGTGACCGTAGACGCGCCCTATAGAGTGTCCCAGGGAACGTCGCGATTCTGGCTGATCGGCGGCATCATTGTCGCAGCGATCGTCGCAGCGCCGATCATCGCCATCGCCTGGATTGCCTTATTCCCCAGCGAAAATATCTGGCCTCACCTCATTTCAACGGTCTTGCCACGCCAAATAGCCAATACGGCCCTGCTGATGCTGGGCAATGGCATTGGCGTACTGGTTATCGGCGTCGCGTCGGCCTGGCTGGTGACCACCTGCCGGTTTCCCGGGCGCCCGATCTTCGAGTGGGCGCTGCTGCTGCCGTTGGCTGTGCCGGCTTACATCGTCGCTTTCGTCTACACCGACATTTTTGAATTCGCCGGGATCTTCCAAACGACCCTGCGCGATATTTTCGGTTGGGAATCAGCGAAAGATTACTGGTTTCCCAACATACGCTCATTGGGCGGCGCCATCTTCGTCATGTCGTCGGTGCTGTACCCCTATGTTTACCTGCTGGCCCGGGCGACATTTCAGGAACAGTCAGTATGCATGCTCGAGGCCAGCCGCATGCTCGGCCGCGGACCCTGGCGCACCTTTTTTACCGTCGCCCTGCCGTTGGCACGACCGGCAATCGTCGTCGGGCTAGCCCTGGCGCTGATGGAAACCCTGGCCGATTTCGGCACCGTCGACTTCTTCGCCGTGAATACATTGACGGTTGGGGTTTTCAACGTCTGGCTGAATATGGGTAACGCCGGCGGCGCCGCGCAAATATCGTTGGTCACCCTGGCGTTTGTGATCGCTTTGCTGGCGCTCGAACGGATCGGTCGAAGTGGGCAACGCTATCACCACACGTCGACACGCTACCGGCCGATGCCGCCCTTCGAGTTACGCGGCCTGCGCGCTGCCGGCGCGTTTGCGGTCTGCGCCCTGCCGATCGTCGCCGGCTTTGTCATTCCCACCCTGGTCTTGTCGCGCCACGCTTTTGTTCACTTCGAACAATCCTGGACGCCGGCCTTCTTCGGATTTGCGCGCAATAGTATTTTGTTGGCCGCCTGCGCCGCCGCCGGCGCTGTCACCCTGGCGGTTTTCCTCGCCTATGGCCGCCGGGTTGCTGGACGCAGCCTGTTCGGCGCCCTGTCGCGCATCGCCATGCTGGGCTACGCAGTGCCCGGCGCGGTGCTGGCGATCGGCGTTATTATACCTCTTGCCCGGTTCGACAATTCGGTCGATCTGCTGGCCCGCGAGGTGTTTGGAATTTCCACGGGCTTGCTGTTAAGCGGCACCGTGTTCGCCGTCATATTCGCCTATATCGTTCGTTTTCTGGCAGTCGCGTTCGGCGCCGTCGAGGCCAGCCTCACCAAAATACGGCCGACCATGGACATGGCGGCCCGCT
>JBLHHE010000220.1:0-4771 GCA_047616465.1 Alphaproteobacteria bacterium | reverse complement strand
ACGCACATCATCAAAGCCAACTACCCCGAAGTCGTCAGCAGGCCGCGCACCCGCGCGTCACCGCCGTAAGCCAACCACCACGAAGCGCGCGCAGATCATCGGCCTGCTGCAGCGGCGAAGGGGCGCTAGCCTGACCGAATTGACAGAAGCGACGGGCTGGCAGCCGCACAGTATCCGCGCCGCCCTGACGGGCTTGCGAAAGCAAAACATGAATGTTGATCGTATGCGCGACAAGCAGGGCGGCAGCGTCTATCGCATTGTAAGTTAGGAGTCGTCGTGACCAAGACCGCAATAGACCCGCAGGCGGCAATCGATGATCTACATGCGCAGCCCCGCGAGGTATTGATGTCGCGCTTTCGCGACCTGTATCGAAGTGAACCACCAAAGCAGATCAGCCGTGATCTATTGCTTCGCGCTCTCTGCTTCGGGCTGCAACAGAAGGCCTATGGCGGACAAAACGCATCGCTGCAACGACGCCTGCGGTCGATGGCCGAGGAACTGCAACGGACCGGAGCGATCGCGGTGAACAGCAAATCGTCTCTCTCTGGAACTGTAAAACCAGGAACGCGACTGATCCGCGAGTGGCAGGGCGCGGTGCACGAGGTAACGGTGAGCGATGATGGATATATCTATCGCGACCAGCGTTATCGCAGCCTGTCGCAGATCGCCCGTGCCATTACCGGCACCCGCTGGTCGGGCCCGGCGTTCTTTGGGCTCAACAAAACAACGGCTGTGAAGGGCGCACGTGATGGCGCGTAAGGCCAAGAGGCATCGCTGTGCCATCTACACCCGCAAATCATCGGAAGAGGGGCTCGAGCAGGAGTTCAACTCGCTGGATGCACAATATGAGGCCTGTGCCGCCTATATCACCAGTCAACGCCATGAAGGTTGGGCGGTAAATAAGGAACGCTACGATGATGGCGGTATCTCGGGCGGCACTATGGTTCGACCTGGATTGCAGCGGTTGCTCGACGATATCGAAGCGAACCGTGTCGATATCATCGTCGTCTACAAGGTCGATCGGCTCACCCGAGCCTTGTCGGACTTCGCCAAGATGGTCGAGATCTTCGATGCCAACGAAGTGTCGTTTGTCTCGATTACCCAGCAGTTCAATACGACTAGTTCTATGGGCCGGCTAACACTCAATGTTTTGCTGTCATTCGCCCAGTTCGAGCGCGAGGTCACCGGAGAGCGGATCCGTGACAAGGTTGCGGCGTCTAAGAGAAAGGGCATGTGGATGGGCGGTCATGTCCCCCTGGGCTACGACGCCGTCGACCGCAAGTTGGTGATCAACCAACACGAAGCCAACACCGTCCAGACTTTGTTTGCTCTCTACCGGGACCATGGCAGTGCGCGGGCGGTGCAATCACAGGCCAAGCAGCACGGACTGCGGAGCAAGATCCGACAAAACAAAGACGGAACTATGCGTGGGGGTGAGCCGTTCGGCCGTGGGCATATCTATCAGATCCTGTCGAACCCGCTTTATGTCGGTGAGGTCAGACATAAGGACACAGTCTATCCTGGGGAACACGACGCCATCATCGACCAAGACTTATGGGAGGCGGTGCAATGTCAGCTGGCGAGTAACCGAGTGAACCGCCGCAACGGTACCAACTCGAAAGAACCGAGCCTGCTCGCTGGACTACTGTTCGATAGCGCGGGCAGTCGCTTCACCCCGAGCCATGCGGTCAAGAACGGCCAGCGCTACCGCTACTATGTCGAACGGTCACTGATCGTGGATCGAAGTGAAGGAAACAGCCGTGGTCGGCGTCTCGCCGCGGACGAGATCGAAGGGGTCGTTGTCAGCGCTTTAACCGACTATCTGCGCAGGCCCGATCAACTCCTCGCAACGGTCGATAGAAAGAGGGTTGCGGCCCGTCACTTCGAACAAGCCCTTACCGCATCGAAGCGTGTCGTCGATGATCTTGAGGGCAACGACAATAATCGGCGCAGAGAACTTGTTACCCAGTTGGTCGGGCGGATCGTCATTGACGACGGAAGCTTGCGCATTGATATCAGGAGGGCAGGGGTCTCTTCGCTATCCGGGCTTCCGCCTATTGAGGAAGATGAAGACTCGATCTACCAGATCGATGTTCCGATCCAGCTTCGCTATCGTGGTGGTGCGTTAAAGCTGGTGATGACCGGAGAGGGGATACCACCACGTCGAAAGCCAGATCGGGCTCTGATCAAGGTCATCGTTCGCGCCCATGACTGGTGGGCGCGGCTGTTGTCTGGTGAGGCCACCTCGACGGCGGATATCGCGCGCCAGGAAAATCTCACCCGCCGCTACGTCAATCAGCTCCTGCGCTTAGCGTTTCTCGATCCGGCAATAACCAAATCTATCCTGGAAGGGACCCAACCGGTTGAATTAACCGCAAAAACCCTGTCGAACCGGCCGGCGATCCCCGATCTCTGGGCCGATCAACGGCACTTTCTGGGCTTCGACCCGCGCTAACACCGGCCCGCCGCGATAGCAGCGGGAACCCCGGAAAAGCCAAACAGAGAAAGACGCCCTAACTTCACCTGAAAACGCCCCAATTGGGTTCTCTGGGGTAACCTAAAAGCCTCACAAGTCCGTCTAAGTATCTGAGAATACGCGATATTTATACGAGACCCACGGGAACCTTCGGTTTGGTCCGGGTGGTTGGCTGGGGGACATGGATTCGAACCATGATTGGCGGAGTCAGAGTCCGCTGTCCTACCGTTAGACGATCCCCCATCGGTATGGGCGCGGGCTACTTATCATATCTTCCGGGCTCTGTGTAGCGTACATCGTTGTTCTGTCTGCTTGCCAAGGCGCGCGCGCGCGTTAAAGTTGTAAAATCATGCCGCCGCCATTGCCGCGGCCTTTATGAGTAGTGTCCGGGGAGTAACAGGTGGAGCGGTCCGACCAGGCAAATAAGGCGCAACAGGGGGCGGGCCGCTGTGCCCACACCTATGCGGCGATCGACCTGGGCACCAACAATTGCCGATTGCTGGTGGCGCGGCCCGACGGCGATGGCTTTCGCGTGATCGATGCCTTTTCGCGGATTGTTCGTTTGGGAGAGGGGCTGGTCGCCACCAACCGGCTATCCGATCCGGCGATGTCGCGCACCATCGAGGCTTTGAGAGTTTGTGCCGGTAAAGTCCGCCGAACGGGTACCTCGCGGGTCCGCGCGGTTGCGACAGAAGCCTGCCGGAGGGCCGATAACGGCGCCGATTTTATTGCTCGCGCCTTCCAGGAATCGGGTATCCAACTGGAAATGATAGAAACCCAGGAGGAAGCCCGGTTGGCGCTGACCGGGTGTGCGCCGCTCTACGAACCACCGGCGAATGGCGAAGGCTATGCGTTGTTGTTCGACATCGGCGGCGGCAGCACGCAAGTGACCTGGCTGCGCTTGGATGAGCCTTTGGTCGGCTCTACTCATCCTGACTTTACCGTGCTGGGGACTATTTCGCTTCCCTGCGGCGTGGTAACCCTGAGCGAGCGCTTCGGCGCGGTGGAAAATGCAGCGGGTTTTGTCAGCCTCGATACTTATGCGACGGTCTGTGAGCATGTGGGCGCGTTGCTGGAGCCTTTCGAGCGCGAATATGGTATCGCGGCTCATGTCAAAGCGGGCCGGGTTCAAATGGTCGGAACGTCGGGTACGGTAACGACCCTGGCCGGCGTCTTGCTGGATTTGCCACGCTACAACCGCTCGCGCGTCGATGGCCGCGAGCTTACTTTTGACGAGATAGACCGGGGACGAAATCAGTTGATGGAATTAGACCGATCGGGGCGCGCGGCGCATCCGTGTATCGGCCCGCAACGGGCCGACCTGGTCATTGCCGGCTGCGCGGTATTGCACGCGATCTGCGACGCATGGCCGGTCGGCATGCTGAAAGTGGCCGACCGTGGACTGCGCGAGGGCATTTTGCATGGCCTCATGCAAGCCGCTGACCGGGAAGCCGCGGTTGCGGGTTAGACACTGATGGCGCGCGGGCGGGGAACTAAATCAGGCGGCGGAGGTGGCGCCGGCATAGGCGACGGCGGAATCCGGCGCCAATCCGAGCGCGTGCGCACGGCGCGCCGCCGCAAGATCGGTTCGACGCTTTGGTTGCAACGCCAACTCAATGATCCCTATGTGATACAGGCGCGTAAAGACGGATATCGCTCGCGCGCCGCCTACAAGCTGCGCCAAATCGACGAGAAATTCAAATTGCTGCAGCCTGGATTGCGAATTGTCGATTTAGGCGCGGCACCTGGCGGGTGGACCCAGATCGCGCTTGAGAAGGTAAGCCCGGAGCAATCGGGGGGCCAGGTGATCGCCTTCGATATTACCGAGATCGCCCCGATCGGCGGGGCGATCATCGTGCAGGGCGATTTGTTCGACGAAAAGGCGCCGCAAGAATTACGCGATGCAATCAGGGGTCAGGCCGATGTGGTGCTGTGCGATATGGCGGCGCCGGCGACCGGCCATGCGCCGACCGACCATCTCCGCACCATGACACTGGCCGAGGGGGCGCTGGCGTTTGCCTGCGAGGTACTCGCCGAGGGCGGCACCTTCGTGGTGAAAGTGCTGCAGGGGGCCGACGAGCCGGCGTTATTTGCTGCCATGCGCGCCCGGTTCGAGGGGGTGCGTCGTATCAAGCCGGCCGCCAGCCGCAGCGATTCGACCGAGCTTTATATTGTCGCAACCCGGTTTAAGGGCGCTGAATGAGGCGAATCCGGCGAATCTGGCGGTTGTTCTTGTCGAGGGCCGCGGATTGTGTATATAAGCCCCGTCAACTCAAGGTCCGGCCTTAAGGCGAA